>JABDGK010000004.1 GCA_013286085.1 Gammaproteobacteria bacterium
CTTTTTCTACAACATCATCGGGGCAATTTTGTGGATAGGCGGTTTACTTTATACGAGTTATTTCTTTGGGAATTTACCGTTGGTTAAAGAACATTTTTCTACGATTATTTTAGCCATTATTGGTGTTTCTTTATTACCGCCCGTCATTGAAATTTTAAGACAAAACCTCTGCAAAAAAGCCACGGCTTAAAGTAGGGTGGACACGCTGTGCTTTGCCCACCCTACGCTACATTATGAACCGTAATTAAACGCACAATCAGCGATGCTTTTATCGCAAATCTTGCCAACCATAGACCCGCCTGCTGGCCAAGGGCCATCTTTCCATAGTGTAGCCGTTGGTTTTGGTATACCGCCCCAATTACCTTGGCTTAATTCAACCAAACCGCCTTTTTTATCTAAATAAAAACAATTAGTCGAACCTACTTCAGGATCACTAGACGCACCCCAGAAAACCTCAAAAAATTTCACTGGATGATCACCCATGTCGGCATCGCCATGGTACCCATCCCAGAAGGGCGCTTCCCACTGGCAATGTTTTTTGCCTGCCACTTCAACACAACCATAAACAACCTTGCTCAGATCCGGGCAATTTGCCAAAACCACTGCTGGCAAAATGGAACCCACGATAACAGTCGCAAGTAATGATAATTTTTTCATAAAACCCTCGTGAACGCTTAAAATATAATCATATTGGATAATTTGTTGCTAGGTGGCAGATACTCTGATGAAATGCCCCGCCTGTCAAGCAAGGAATCATCGAGATCGGTCATGCACGTGCATGATCACTAATAACTTCTTGTTATGTCGACTGTTGTTTTAGAAATCCCTCCCTGTTTAAGCAAACCTTAAGAATCAATCATGCATAATTTTAAATCCGGCAGGACGCCAGAACACATCAAGGAGGAAAGTCTTATGTTATCCAGTAGCTCACACTTAACCAAAGAATTTGACTCATCTGAACATCAATCTCTCGGCGAGGTGACATTGCCTGGACTACCGGCTGGATCGACACACTTTACTTTTCCTGGTGGAGCCAAATTAACTTTCGGACAAATTATTGCTCTGGCAGGTGATTATTTTGGTGTTGCTTTAGAACCCATTTCACTGGGAGCAGATAGAGATGAAAAGCAAAAACGGTTCTTAGCTGCGTATCGTGAGCTCGCCAACTGCCCATCTGACGATGTGTATAGGCTGACGAAGGAATTCGACATCGAAGAAAAAGAAGCAAAATCCGCCATTGCAGAGGCGAAAGCAGAAAGTGACGGTATCAACAAGGTAACAACAAAAGAAACTGAAATAGCGTTAAAAAGCACAAGAGGCAAGTATCTCACCCTCGCCGAACACAATCTGGATCATTTTAACACCCAAGCACATGATGCATTCTGGACAGGCTATGAGTTAGCCATGACTGCTGCCGTATCCGCTTCGAAATTACCTAAACGAACAGCACGAGAACAGAGGCTTGAACACGCCTATAAATTATTGGCATTTGCATGTCATTTTATGACCGACTTATTTGCCAGCGGGCACATGCGCGCACCTCGAGCGGAGTTAGAAGCAACATTTGGTGCTGAAATCGGCTCACTATTAACACTCTTTCAACATAACGAAGACGGCGATATGGGTCTTGAAGTAACAGCAAAAACAAAAGATGGCATCAAGCAAACCTGGCGCGCCTATGGTGATGGACACTTGTTTGAAAAAAAGAGCACCGAAAATCAAAATAGAGCGCTGAGCACTGTACAGGAAGCCGTTAATGAAATTCATCAAGCTTTCTTGCATCAGAAGTTCACCACGCAAAACCAAAGCGCCCTAGTTGAAATGATTCCAACCATTACAGCGAATAATCATCCACCTATGTTCAAGCTAGACGCCAATGGAAAACTGTTGTGCCGAATACCCATTGGTGGCGAACCAAAAAATACATACACTGAATTAACCAAAGAAAAAGCGGTGGAAATTTTAGAACATCATTTTGTAAAGTTTATCGAACAATCGATCAAAGATAGAATTACCGGCTATATAACTGCACTCAAAGCAGATGTAAAAAAAATAAAGGATGATTTCAAACAACTTCCCTCACAATCAATTTTTTCGAAATCTAAGGACGCTAATCAGACAAATGAAACACTTTGTCCTACTCCTTCTTGTTGTTCGATAATGTAATTATTTTTAGAAATGGGAAAATTTAATCAACATCTCATTATAGAAAAATTAAATCAGTATTTAAAATCACGACAGAGAGCTGTCGCATTGCAATCAGGATATTGCCACGGCCTTGTGTTACTGTGGCTATATAAAATGTCCACGGGACAGGAACAATGGTTTTATGATCTCGTACAAAAAATTTCTGACTGCAAACATGACGAGCAATTTGATGCAATAGAGCAAGATATTGAACTCTTTATTTCTTACATAGAATGGCTGCAAAATTCAAGTGTATATGAATATAAAATAAATCAGTTAGATATTGATAAACTCACTGAGTTACCGAAAGATCTGGCACTGTCGTTTTTATTTCATCATTCTCAACTCGACTCCATGCTACCTTTTTTAATAAAAAATAATAAATTGATTAGCATATCGGGACCCAGTCATACCATTGGAATATACCAAAAAGATAATCACACTTATGTATTTGACCCAGAATACGACCAACTACGGCCTAAAATGATAGATGATATTCAACTAGTAAAATTTGAAATAGTGAAATGTCTGTTTAAACGCAATTACCTGCCTGATTGCAAATTACCTCTAGAGATAGTGGTATTATCAAATCCCGACACAGCGCCAGGTAAAATGATTGAATCCAATTACGGTGACATCTCCAATCTGTATGCGAACTTAATTCACGAATGCAAAGATATAGATAACCCTGGCCTCGACGGCATTACCAATATGCATCTTGCCTGTGAAAGCGGTAATGAAAATGAAGTCGCACAGTTACTGAAAAACGGCTCCGATCCGAATCGACCATGCAAAGATGACTGGACACCTCTATTAATTTCTTCCACCAGAGGATACACGCCAATTGTAAAGCTATTATTGAAATTTGGCGCCATTGCTACGCAGGGGAATAAAAACGGCATGAAATCCGTTGATTTAGCGCTCGCGCGCGGGCACGATGACATCGTTAACCTATTATCTGATTTAAAACCCCATTAATATCCTTTCTTACCCCGAGTAACTTGTGACAAACTTCGTCGAACTTGCTAACATCTTGCAAGCATCTAGACAAAATCAATCGCTTCATGCAAAATGCACGCCTCCATCCAAAATAGGATATTTGAATAGAAATATGGCAGCTATCTTGGTATTACACGGCCCCAACCTGAATCTATTGGGCACTAGAGAGCCTGAACTTTATGGCGCTGACACTTTGCATAGTATTAATGCCAAATTGATGGCGCTCGCCGATCAGCATGGTCATACCCTATCGACCATGCAAAGCAACAGCGAAGCAGCCTTAATCGATCGCATTCACGCTTGCCAGCAAAACCAAACTGATTTCATTATTTTTAATCCAGCTGCATTGACCCATACCAGCATCAGTTTACGTGATGCACTGCTGGCAATAGCAATACCATTCATCGAAGTGCATTTATCTAACGTGCACCGTCGCGAGCCTTTCCGTCATCATTCTTATTTTTCGGATATCGCCATTGGGACGATTACCGGCCTTGGCCCGGAAGGATATTCACTCGCACTGCAACATGCACATTCATACCTTACCAATCATTTACAAAAAATCAGGAGCTAAGACACCACTATGGATATGAGAAAAATTCGTAAACTCATAGAGCTCATTCAAGAAACGGGCGTTGCCGAAATCGAAATTCACGAGGGTGAAGAATCGGTTCGCATCAGCCGTGTTGGCAGTCACATTGCACCCGCCGCCATGTCAGCACCTGTCATACATTATGCGCAACCCGCACCTACTGCGGCGGCAGCGCCTGTTGCAGCAACGCCTGAGCCAGTCGAACCATCACCCGCTGTAAGCAAGCATTCACTCAAAGCACCCATGGTCGGTACAGTTTATTTTTCACCATCTCCTGGCGCTAAGCCATTTATTGAAGTGGGGCAAACTGTCAAGATTGGCGACACACTCTGCTTAATTGAAGCCATGAAAATGTTTAACCAAATTGAATCTGATAAAGCTGGCACAGTAACAGCGATTTTAGTAGAAGGCGGCAGTCCTGTAGAATTCAACCAACCACTGGTTGTTATTGAATAACGCTCGCTTAAACGAAGAGACCAACACATGTTAAACAAAATTGTTATTGCCAACCGTGGAGAAATTGCTCTGCGCATACTGCGAGCCTGCAAAGAACTCGGCATTAAAACCGTTGCAGTACACTCCACGGCTGATAGAGATCTCATGCATGTCCGCTTAGCAGATGAATCCGTCTGCATTGGACCACCCGCCGCTAGCAATAGCTATTTAAGTATTCCTGCCATCGTCAGTGCCGCTGAAATTACCGACTCCGTCGCCATCCATCCTGGTTATGGTTTTTTAGCAGAAAATGCGGATTTTGCTGAACAAGTCGAAAAAAGTGGCTTTATTTTTATTGGGCCGCGTCCGGATACCATCCGCGAAATGGGTGACAAAGTTGCCGCTATTAATGCCATGAAACGTCTTGGCATTCCATGTGTTCCCGGCTCAAGCGAACCGATAGGTGATGATGATGCAGCAACCGTGCGCATGGCGCGCGAAATAGGCTATCCCATTATCATTAAAGCGTCTGGCGGCGGCGGTGGCCGTGGCATGCGCGTCGTACATACGGAATCACACTTGTTAAATGCCGTCGCGATGACACGTAGCGAAGCGCACGCTGCTTTTAATAATGACAAAGTGTATATGGAAAAATATTTACAAACACCGCGCCACATTGAAATTCAAGTCCTGGGTGATGGCCAAGGTAATGCGATTCACTTAGGTGAACGTGATTGCTCTATTCAACGTCGTCACCAAAAAATTATCGAAGAGGCACCTGCACCCGGCATTACACAAGAACAACGTCAAGCCATTGGTGAACGTTGTGCGAAAGCTTGCCGTGACATGAATTATCGCGGCGCAGGCACATTCGAATTTTTATACGAAAACAAAGAATTTTATTTCATCGAAATGAATACACGCGTGCAAGTAGAACATCCCGTGACTGAAATGATTACTGGCATTGACATTGTCAAAGAGCAATTAAAAATTGCTGACGGACAAAAACTCTCAATCACGCAAGCCGACGTGCAAATTAAAGGACATGCCATTGAGTGCCGAATTAATGCTGAAGATCCACGCACATTCATCCCGTGTCCTGGCACTATCTCACACTTTCACGCACCGGGCGGCCCGGGCATTCGCTTGGATTCACATATTTACAGCAGCTACAAAGTACCGCCGTATTATGATTCATTAATTGCGAAAGTCATTGCCCACGGCGAAACCCGTGAACTTGCTTTGGCCAGAATGCGTAATGCGCTAGATGAAATGGTTGTTGATGGCATTAAAACAAATTTATCGCTGCATCAAGATATTCTGCGTGGCAAATCGTTCCAACGTGGCGGCACGAATATTCACTACCTCGAAGAATGGTTGAATATGTAATGGCTTGGATCGAAGTTCATATCCAAACTACGGCAAAATACGCCGATTCTATCGGCGATAAGTTATCTTTTCTTGGTGCACAAGCTTTAACGATGAAAGATGCGGGTGATCAACCGATTTTCGAGCCAGCATTGCTTAAAGCACCGCCACTGTGGCCTACCACAACCCTCGTTGCTTTATTCGATGATCAAGACGATATGCAACCCATTACAAAATACCTCGATAAGCAATGCGAGCTAGGTTGCGTGAAAAGCTTTACCCTCGAAGCCCTAGCCGATGAAGACTGGGAACGCCGCTGCCTCGACAGCTTTCAGCCCATTTGTTTTGGTAAACGGTTGTGGGTGTGCCCAAGCTGGCTGACACCGCCTCATCCAGAAGCGGTCAATATCATCGTAGACCCTGGCTTGGCCTTTGGTACTGGCACCCACCCTACTACGGCATTGTGTCTAGAATGGCTAGATAAGAACATCCAGACAGGTGAAACGGTGATTGATTATGGCTGCGGCTCGGGCGTTCTGGCCATCGCCGCCATCAAACTAGGGGCGCAATCAGCGAAAGCGGTTGACCACGATATTGAGGCTTTGAAAGCGACTCGCGAAAATGCCGAGCGAAATAATGTCTCTCCAGAGCAATTAATTACCTCCCTCCCAGAGGAATTTCTAGGCCAGCCCGCCGATTTATTAGTAGCAAACATACTCGCACAACCCCTAATTGGCCTGGCATCACACATCGCCACCCTCGTCAAACCCGGGGGTAAAATCCTACTTTCTGGTATTTTAAAAGAGCAAGCAGAGCAAGTTTCGGCAGCCTATCAACCCTGGTTCTCCATGCAACCTCCTGTTTTTAAAGAAGAATGGACAAGACTTAGCGGGATTCGTCAATAAAGTTGTCAATTTCATCAATCCGGCCTATTATGGTGGACAATAGTATGGATGCGAGGTCAGCATTATTTTTTCGTAAACATATTCAAATGCGTAATTTTTGAATTGCTCGAACAAAGAACAGCTGGTATAATGCCCTTTCGTGAAAATACTGATTAAAGATTGATAACTTTGGTTTAGTAATATTTTTTGAGAGAAAAACAATGGCTATTAACAATACCCCAGAAGCAACGGATGCGTTACAGAAAGCAACAACCGCTTTCACAGTTGCGCATAAGAACCAACCACTTCATGACAGCGTGCGTCAAGCACTCGAAAATTATTTCTTACAGTTAAAAGGCCAAGTGCCAAGCAACTTGTATGAAATGGTTTTGGCTGAAGTTGAAATGCCATTACTAGAAGCAGTAATGGATTACACAAAAGAAAACCAATCACGCGCTGCCATCTTATTAGGCATCAGTCGTGGTACTTTGCGTAAGAAGTTAAAAATATATGGCATGTTAGACTAATCTCTAATACTGCTATCGAGAAACACCAAATGGAGATAATCCATTTGGTGTTTTTTTTCGCCTGCTATTTTCTATCCCATCCACATTTATGTATAATGCCAAGACGCAGTTTAGGATGCTTTATTCGTTAGCAAGGATGATGATCATTTCATGCAAGACATAATCAAACAGATAAACCGCATTGACAAAAAACAACTGATACCCATTGTTATTCTCAGTTTCTTTGCTCTCCTGATATGGTACATCGGCCCACTCATTGTCATCGCTAACACAGCGCCTTTAAGTCAACCAGACAAAAGACTATATGCCATCCTCGGGATATGCTTAACGTGGTTCCTGATTGTCAATTTCTTCGAGAATAAAACACGCATCAACTCTACACTACTGCTTGGCTTCAATAATCCTGAACTCATTAAAAAATGCCATCTACTTGAAACTCGCTTTCAAAGTGCCATACATTTTTTAAAGAACAATTTCACGACACATCACCCTAAAGAAATGAACTTATTTCATTTACCCTGGTATTTATTGATCGGCATGCCACACTCTGGCAAAACAACCTTATTAGCCAACGCCGACATACACTACGTTCTTGCTCGCAAATTCAAACACGATAATATTCGCACCATCCCAGCCACAGAAGTCTGTGACTGGTGGGTCACTCGTGATGTCGTACTGGTTGATGTTCCCGGAACCTACATTAATTCCCGCTTAAAAAATCCCGCCAATGCTGACGATCAACCCATACATAAAATTTCACCCCACAATGTGCTCTGGAATAATTTATTAGGCCTGTTAAAAAAATATCGCGGCAAACAAGCAATAGACGGTGTGATTATTGCATTACCCTTACCCGAATTGATTGCACAACAACATCATGGCAAGGAACGCATTTTACTGGAATTAAAACAACGCAGTGCTGAACTACGCAAAACATTTGGCTCTCATGTACCATTTTATATCATGATTACTAAATGCGATTTACTGCCCGGGTTTCTCGAATTTTTTGGTGATATCGGCGCAGATGAATTATCCCAAGCCTGGGGTATTACCATGCCAACAACCTACGAAAAACAACATTTCACCGATATCTTTGTAAAACGTTTTAATACACTGATAAAACGACTCAACAAACAATTAATCTGGCGGCTGCACCAAGAAAGAAATCCAGCTATTAGACCGCAAATCAAAGACTTTCCATTGCACGTCGAACGACTGAAAGACAGTATTCTCAGTGCGCTAAACACGTTTGAAATTGCTGAAACCAATCTACAAGTACAAGGTATTTATCTATCCAGCGGCATTCAATATCCTGCTGAAACAAGAACGACGAACACTTATGAAGCATCACAAGCACTGCAAACTGCTCACCTCATACAACAACCGATTACTCAACCGCATAAAACATTTTTTATTCGGCAATTGCTATTGAAAGGATTAGCCATTACCTCACCGCATGCATACCCAACACTTGCTTTTCGCTGGAAAGATCGTCCGTTTCTTTATAGCCTTTTTGCAAGTATTATTTTTCTTACCGCCGGTTTTATAGGCGATCAACTCTATCAACACATACAAGAAAGCCATGCGATCGATAGCGCTCTCCTACACTACCAGGCCAGTGCCAAGCATCTCGACTCGCCAAGCTCACAATTAATTAATGCACTGCCCTTACTGCAGGCTTTGCAACACGCGGCAAACCATTATAGCTTTTTGTCACTCTCACCCAGCTATCACTCACAAGCGGTTGCTGCTTACCATCAAGCCCTCCAGAAAATGGTTCTCCCCGAAATTAAAAAAGAATTCGCCAACTATTTAACGAAAACGAACAACAAAAATCCGCAAGCTCTTTATGCAGGATTAACAGCCTATTTAATGCTAGGCAATGAAGATCGCTATTCCGCAGATGCAGTCTTTGCAACACTAAAACAAATCTCACCTGCATTGTTCACAAACAAAAAAAATACTGAATTAACCCAGCTCATACAGGCTGCACTGAGCACCCCAGCATGGCAAGCACAAAGTCTTAATTTTGATTTCATTACGCACGCCAGACAAAAATTATTGGATCTCATGCCAGTCGATATTTGTTATGCCATTCTCAAAAACTATTCTCATGATAGCGTTCAGAGCATGAGGACCGACGTCAGCAATAACGGCGACAACCTGTATCGACTTGCTACAAGCCAAGTGCCAAGCATGTTCACCGCCACTGCATTTGATAAAATTTACAATCAACAAATCCCCGCTGCTGTTTCAGAACTCATTACTAGCAACTGGGTATTAGGTACCAGCGATCTTGCATTAGATACCGCCGCGCTTACCGCACAATTACGTGCACGTTATGTCAATAACTATATTGCTGTTTGGGAAAGTATTTTATCTTCTATCATTACCACGCCACCACAAAACCTAGTCGATGCAGATGCGCATATTGCGGATATCATCAGCAGTAATTCATCGTTACTCAATGTATTACACACCATCCAAAACAACACAGCCGCTGCACCTATCATTGCAGCGAGCCCGAAATTAGCAGAAATCAATATGCTATTCGGCACCAATACGATACAGCCCAACGATAAACTTGTTAAAATTCAATTGGCATTAAATCAATTACATAGTGATTTACAACATATTCTCCGCGCAAGCAATCCAGCAGAAGCCGCGTTCACCGCCGCCGCAACGCGTATGCACAATCCAGCCAGCCAAGACTCTATCAATCTGCTATTAGCGCTTGCCAATGACAGCCCGGCGCCGCTTAATATTGTGTTAAACAATCTAGCTCTATCCAGTTGGCATTATGTATTACAAGATGCGGGACAATTTATTCAACAGCAATGGCAAGCTGACGTGATACCAACCTATAACACCGACTTAGCAAATCGATTCCCCTTTGCCACAAATACAACTGACGAAGTGACGCTAGCACAATTTATAAAATTCCTTGGTACACAAGGCACACTAACCAATTTTTTCAAAACCTACTTACAACCTTTTGCTGACAACTCAAATAAAGTGTGGGTATGGAAAGTCCTGAACAATGCGCACATACCATTCTCAGAACTAGCATTAAATCAACTACAACATGCAGCCAATCTACAACGCGCATTTTTCCCCAATGGCGATAACCAACTATTGGTTCGATTCACCATTCAACCGACCGGCCTTGCTAGCAATACCAAAGGACTACAACTCAACATTGACGGTCAATCTATTGAATATGATCGCTCTACACCACCTATTGCCCAAACAATTACATGGCCAAATGCCAATGGTGCTCATACCACGATTTTAAATCTTACAACCGATGATAACCTTGCGCTAAATAATGCAAGCAATAGTGAGTGGGGTTGGTTTAAGCTAGTCAATCAATTCACCCAAAAAATTGTAACGCCAAAAGAGTTAGTATTAAGCTTCGAGCTAAGTGACCATAAAGCGACTTGCCTGCTCTTTTCGTCAGGCAGCATGAACCCATTCTTGCCTATGAATTTACAGAATTTTCGTTTACCGCAGCAGTTAATTGGATGAGGTTAAATCACCAGAAAATGGTTATCTTTCATGATGATAAAATCTCGTTATCAATAACTACTATTTATGATCTATACTGAAATTTATAAACAACCCCCAGTGAGGTATATATATGGGGCCAGGCAGAAATGAAAATCAAGAAATTGCTCATGATATAGCTGAAATTATCGTTGCTAAATTTCTAACAATCTTATTAAACCCTTCCGAGCTAAAGCGAGCCATCGCTGACCGTAATTTATTTAAAAATGCGATGTATGAATTTAAACGTGAACCACAAGCAAGTGGTAGCGAACAAACAATCAAACGACTAAGAGAAGACCAAGTCCCCGTCCATTTTGATGAGAATGGCAATTTCAAAGAGGGCAGCAACGCTATCTTGCATGACGAACAAAGGCTGAATGATGATGCGGATTTTTTTCTGCGTCAGGAAAATATATCCGACTGGGAAGAAATTATTTTTACGGCAGCTTTTTTTAAAATCAAAGATGACGCCATATTGCAATTCATTTCAGATCAATCCATTACTGCATCAGAAAAAATTGTAGCGCGTGAATATATATTAGAATATTTAAATTTGATTAGCGCAAACCTTAAAGATTCAATTAGCTTACAGCCAGGGTCTTACTACGAATTAAATCAAGCAACAAAAGACCGATTACTCAACTTACCCAATCAAATGGCGGAATTAAGGATCCAAGCTAATAAATTCATTTTCTTCAAAAAACAAGTAGATGAAATCAATGCGCTATTGATTGATCTGAAAAAAGATATAGTAAATAAATCAAAAAATAAAATCTCGAAAAACATGTCTGAAATAATAGCCGGGCTAAAGCCTGTGGATGCATTAACGTTAAAATTATTAAATGATGCGATACAAGCTATTATTAATTTTAAAACAAATAGTGAGTTAAATAGTTTTATACGAGTTATCGTCAGGAATAATTTTATTTGCAAAGCTAATCAACTCCCTGGCAAGACCGGATCCACTCTTTTTCACCTCGATCAAATAACCCGAAATACATTTCCAGAGCATCATAGACAACATGAACTTGAAACAGTAGAAGAGCATGTCAGTCGACCCATTGATCCTGTGGAGTTTAGCAACCAGTTAAATTTAATTTTAGGAAAAATGATTGCCAAGAAACAAACGCTTTCTGCGCGGATCACAGACCAATCTTCTGAACAAGATAATAAAATTAATCAGTCAAAAATTACAATGATGGAAGACAGTATCAACGCTATTACAGCCTATCAACAAAATCCTGACAGAATTGCGTTATTAAAAGCCGTTAAAAAAGCCATTCTCCTGGATAAAAAACGTGAAAAAAGCGGACGTTTTTTCCATGGTTCCGGTGGTTTGCTCGATGATTTACACAAATTAGTGGTTGATAACTTTAAGAAACAAATGCCTGTTATTCAGAGTCAACTCGACGAAACCCCCGAAAAAGATGAATATTTATTGTCTGTTGTAGAACATATCGCAGCCAGGATATCTTGGGAAAATCGTCAATTATTTTTATCTATTCCCGCCGAGGAATTGACGATGGACTCTTCTGATCAACCGCATATAAAAGCGGCTGGTGCATTCGTCCGACAGCTGTATGAGATGATTTGGCACGATATTTTGCATCATGAAAAATTTGAGGGTAGATGCAGAACCCTGGAAAAGTGGCTCATGGTGATGACTAAAACCTACCATACTGGCGATATGCAAACGACCCTAGTCATTAATATAGCCTTGAATAATGAAAAAATAGATTTATTAACGACTCGGCAGGGCAAACGACCCACGGCAGGCTTACTAACTGGAATTTCAGCGCCTGCAGAAACCGCATTTGCTATTCTTAATATTATTTGTGAGTCAACGCAATTTCGCCTAGCACCGTACAAAGGCATTCCTTTCTTGGGTGATTTTACAAAATCCATTGAGCGTATCGAGGAGCAGGAAATTCCTCAAGATGATAAAATCCACGCTAAACGTCTTTTAGCAAAAACATTTGCTGAATATCAACTTGCTCTTTCTTCAATTGAATTTACTCAAACGCATCCAGTCTTTCCCTTAAACGACATTGAACTCGTCAAACTAGAAATTAACAATAAAATATCTCATCTTATTTTGAAAATTGAACTCTTGAGACAAGCTGATGTGATAAAAAATACCCGAAAGATCCATTCTAAAGTTTGGGAAAAAATACCTAAAATCAACGCTAACGTTCGCAATCCCGAAGCAGGAAAGGAAATCTTGCAAGCGATCCAATCAGCCACAAATGCGGCGGCTAATCAACAAGCTGCGGCCGCTGCTAACCCTATAGACAAACCTTTGGCATCACCTGCAAACCGATTTTTTCATATTGCAGCTGAGTCTGTAGAAAAAAAAGAAGATGCGCCTGTAAATTATGCTGCCGCTACATCGGTATCCCCTACGAAAACAGGCGACTCAAACAGCTAACCATAGCAATGCATTAATGACTAACTGACATAATCCGATTAGTAAAAGCAATCGCGAGCGCAGAAAGCACTAACGTCAAATGAATCAGTACTTGCCACATGACAGTGAAATTTGTCTGCGTAGCAGGTTCAATAAACGTACGTAACAAATGGATAGAAGAGATACCAATTAATGACAAGGCTAATTTAACCTTCATCGTGCCGGCATTCACTTCACTTAACCACTCGGGATGGTCTGGATGATTCTCAAGATGTAAGTGCGAAACAAACGTTTCGTAACCACCCATAATAACCATAATGAGTAAATTGGCTATCATCACCACATCAATCAGATCCAGCACGCCCAACATGATTTGCACGTCATTTGCTGTGTCAAGATTAACGACTAAATGAAACAAATTCAGAATAAATTTATAAACATACGCACCTAAAATAACAATCAAGCCAAGATACAATGGCGCCTGCAGCCAGCGACCAAGGAAAATAATTTTTGCGAGCATTTTTGCAACTTTATTCATATTGTTCCGCTTAAGCATGGTTGATTATTTTGGCAAACTCTTCACATCAGGATTGACCGAGTAAGCTTCTAAAATTTCTTGTAACAATTGATCTGCAATACTGACATTATTCGCCTCTTCTATCACACCTTGATGTTCTTTGACTGTCGCAAGACGTGCCTCAACTAACGATTTTACTGAACCATTGGGAAATAGATTAGCTAATACACGTCGCGCTTCTGCAGGACCTAATTTTTCATATAATTTATTGCGAATACGTGCATCTTCTGCTGTTGTACTAAATGACCATAATTCAACAGGCCCCAATGTACTTGTCAGCAATTGCGTATTAATACCTGACTTCGTTGAGAACTGCGCCAAGAAAGTGGCACCTCCAGCACGTGGACCATGCACACGTGTTTTTAATGCAACACGCGCTGTCTCAGATAAGCCAAATATTTCTGTGGATCGCTTAATCGCTTGCTCGGGACCTGCATCCATGATGAAAACCGACGTTGCGAACTCCACCATCACCGGATCGAAATCATCTAGCGACTGTGAAATCAGGGCAATTTGCACATTCCATTTTCGTCCTTCACGCATATCTAAAATAACTTGATCACGCACTGCTCGCGCTTTCGATGTGCGGTGAAACTCATCGTAAACAATGCGTTTTGCATCTTCTCGAATTTCTGCAATGCGTTTGCGATGATGTTCGCGATAGGCTTCTGGAAAATCGGGTAAGACATCTTCTGTCAGGTAATAATGACGTCCCAACGTATAACGCGCTAACATATACATGACTGCCGTTTGTCTTTCTGCTGCATCTCCACCACTTTTTGCAACTTCATCAAGATCAAGAGAAACGACGCGCGCATCGCCAATATCAAACTGTGACACATTGGATAAAATAGGATATTCACGTACCGAACTGGATATCATACGACTAAATGCTTGGATCAATGGCTCACCGGTGGGTGCTTTTACTTGACCATATAAATCTTCTACGACTTGCGTGCGACAAATTGCCGCTGCATCTGCAAGCAATGGCATAGCAAATCGTTGTGCCAATAAAGCTTCGTGCGGAAATCCAGCCAAAAACAAGGCATCTGTCACTTCCCACCAAGTCGTGCGTTCATCTAGAACAAAGCCGATCTCTCCTAAAATATCATCAACCAACAAATCAATCCCTTTCGTATAAGGATGTGGTTTTGCATCATCTTGAAGATATTTGTAAAGCTCATCAACAACTAATCCCGCCATATCTGAAACACCATCATAGGGTCGCTCTGCGCCTAACGGTGTTGCTAACAGCGTAATAAAGTTCACTAAAAATCCACGCTCTTGTGCGGTGGGTTTGCGTGTACCTAACTGGGTATCAAATGGATTAATAGAATAATCAGGCGTCATACGCAATCGATGATAAGCAACTAAATGCCTATCCTCAGGCGGTAACGCTTCTTTCAGTAAAGAAATTAAACCACTACTAGAAGGTCCAATATCCACAATGGCGATACGTGGTAAGCGTTGAATCCCACCCGATAAACATAATGCCAAATTCAGCGCATTCGACAAGACTGACTTACCTGAACCCGGTCGTGCATACATTAAATCAATCCACGTAGTTTGCTGCGCTGATCCAGGCTGGTATGGCCATGGCTTCCCATCCGGGGAGCGTAATAGCAGAGCGCCATGATCCCAAGACGAAGCGGGTCGTGTGAATGGGAGCATATAAACTACATCGGAAAGTGGCGCGACTGAAGGGGTCGCCACGCTCGTTGCACTAAACCCAAGTGTACTGGATGCAACTCCAGCAAATACATCGCCACACACTTCTGAAACTTCACACGTTCCCCAGCCTTCAACCGCTTTTGCTAATTCCGCAGCACGGGTTCGCAGTAAACGTATATTTCCCTCTGGGGCCCATGTCGCAAAACTCACTTGCAATTTTACGATAGCATCGTCCGTATTGGTTTCAAGATCACGCAATAGTTTAACGGAATCCGCCACCAAACCATTGTGTGCCGCCGTCCAACTTAATATGGAAGCCATCGCTGCTTTAAAACCCATCGCAGCAAGCCCACCACTTTGTATCAAGAAAGACATACGCCATGGTACTTGGGTTGCCAATGTGCGAGAAAATAACGCTATAAATGATTTCAAATCTTGCGGAAACAAATCAATAAATAACGGTGTATAGATACGATCCCCAACGCGAATAGTACGCAAATCAATAGAGAGCGCATCACGGGGAAAAACTTGTCGTGCAATGGGTGGGTACATCAGCCCCGAAAGTTCACCTGCAGATGGTCTTGCCTCATGCACGGGGATTTTATCACCTGGCAATACAGGCTGCCACTCTGTTGCTGTAAATTCAGGATCAATTGATTTTCTCACTGCTCGCAATGCTTCATGCACCTCGAGCAATCCACAAGAAACACTTAAGGCATTTAAATCCGTTACAACAGAACGGGCAAAAGAAGCATGCGCTTCACGCAAATCTGGCACACCGGCAATGAGATTCTGGCCGTTAATAAACGGTGGAATTTTATTATCGCGAATTAACTTTAATTTTTCTTTATTCGCACGTGATAACTGCTCACCTGTTAATGAACTTGGACGAGTCCATAAAACAAAATACAACTCTTCCTTCGCACAATATTTTGCAAGATACTCAATACGTTCTTTAAATAAATCATCCAATTTTAATTTTAATCGTGCGGCCGTTCCTTTCGCAGGAGAGAGAATTTCCTCAAGCTCTGGTTTAACGCCGGTTTTATCATAACTAAAATACACTTGCACCGCATGACCCGCTCTTTTTAAAGTGGGCTGCAAACTTTGTGTTAAGCCACGATGAATCGCATCAAATTCTTCAGTTCCCACTAACTTGGTAACGCCTGCAATTTTAATGATGGATACTAAAGAGCCATCTCGCGCAACCAATGTGTGGGTATCTTCCGCTGTCTCTAAATCACAATAGGATTCGGCTGTTTGCTTCAGCTCCGTACTGAACCAAGCAAGAATAGAATCAATACTATCTAATAACGGATCGATAAGACTCATGGTGGATCCTTAGATGCTATATTTGGCCCGCAAAACTCATAAAACTACTCTGAACTTGATTCAGAGGAAAGCTCCTCTAGCGCGGCCGCAGCCCAAGCATCTAGCTGCACTTTAAATTTCGCATAGGAGGGTAGCAAACGCATATCTTTTAAAATATCAACCGTTGCTTCTGGGTGTGTCATTTTATATTCTAAAACCAACTGCCCGAAAACAGCAGGATTGCTCGTGCCAACGCCAAATTTATTTTCGATCACTTGACTACGAAACTTGAAGCCTCGATAAATAGCTTGCGCGCTATCTTGATAACCTGTGCCATTACCCATAGCACAAAATAAAACATGACAAAAACTATTGAGATCCGCTTGCGATAACTCAGGGGCATAAATAAGCTGCCCGCCCGCCGCTTCTTCTAAACTAATGGCATCAAGAAATAAACATTGCGAACAGAAACAACAAGCCGTAATCATGTTGCTTATCTTGTTGTTAGTATAGTTACCGTCAATATTCACTATTTCTTGGTATTCCTTGGCTTGGAAACCACAATATTGACAGGTGTAATTATCACGCTCATAAACACGTGTTGCAACTGGCAGAAAAGCCTTATCCTCGCGACGCCTCACGAAAATTCGCCATCCAGATAAGTTCACTGCCAGCTGTAATTGATGCATTTTGAATATAATCTTTTAATGATTTGCTGTCGCTTTAGTTGCACCAAATCCAGATACGCCTGACGCACCCGCTACAGTACCACTAGAACCAAACAAGGTTGAACCTGCACTCAAGAATACTGATGGTGCAAATATCAATGCAGCGCCAATAAATAACATCGCAATTGGCATACCGATTGTAACTTGTGCTGGGTTATCTTTATGTGCTTTGAACTTCACAATAGCACCTACAGCAAAACCTAAACCTGCTGTGTAGGAAGCCGCTGTGATTAGCTTTGCAACAGAAGCTAAGTTACTTGTCACTTGTGATGCAATACCGCCGACACCACTTGATATCACCGCAAACGCTGCAGTGCCTATGGCCAAGCAAGCTGTGCCACCAGCAATCAAAGCGATTTTTTTCACGAGTTTTTTATTCATTACAGAAGCTCCTTTCCTAGAATAAAAATAATAAATCCTGACTTAATTAGCATCTCACAAAATTAATTATGATGCCACCCAAATAACCAAACTTGGCAGGGCCTACGCAGGAATACTGACAAATGTGCTTAATCGTAAACGTGCCCGCGCCCGTCTTTTTTCTACTAACAACGTAAATTTTATTTAAAAAACGGGCGCGGGCACGTTCACGAAGAACTACCCATTTTTCATGCATAAGCCCTACTAAACTTAGTACAACACCAGTAGACAGAATGATTAAGACGAGGAAGAAGTAAGACCGGTAATACCCAATGTTCCATTAATAGCTGCTAGGAAATCATTTAAATTAATACACAAAATCCCTGCGATGACATGTGTCAACCCACGCCCAAACCCGCCTTCGCCGCCGCCATGTCCAGCAAGCTTGGTAAATATAACTAAACCGCGCACAAAAGAAATCGTACCAATCAACTGCACGATCATAAAGCAATCATTGTACATCGTTGTCCATTGGTCAGTTGCTTCAGAAACGTATCCATATGGATTTGCATCTTGCCAAAAGGTAGAGAGTCCGGTTTGCACTGAAGAGGGAAGATAGAGTAAAAGCGCCCCCACCCCCAAATAAATAAGTGGGGCTTTTAAACTATGGTGAGCTGACATTTGCGTTCTGGATTCACCAAACTCTTTTAGCGCACTAATACCCATAGTAACAAACCAGATACCCATCACATACGCGATCGCCGTGACAAGCTGCATAAATTGAGGAACTGTCGCAGAGAAGTTTTCTAGCATGGTGCCAACGTCAGGCACATCAGCATAGGCAAGCTGAGTATAAAACACGCCAGAAGCAAACAACGTTAAAAAAAAGCTCTTAGCAAGTTGAGAACCGATTTTTCGGAGTTTAACCATCGCTAGCTACCCCTCAATTAAGAGACTTATAATTCTTGAAACTAATGGCACCTATCTTAATTTTAGGCTAAATCTACAAAAATTGCGCTAATAGATTAAGTTTTTTTACGTGGCTATAGTTAAAAAAACCTTTATTTATTCGCTACTTGCGCCATACGAGAGTGAAACTATTTTTCCACCCACATCTAACTCAACCAGACCATCATAGGGATCAATCTTCATAATGCGTCCATACCCCTTTAATGTATCACCTTCAGCAACTGTTACGGTCTCCCCGCTCTCCGACTTTAACCAGGCACGTCCAGGTATAATAGCCTGTACCATATAGGAAACACGCGGCTCAACTGGTCGCGCTTCAGCTCCTTGTGCTGGCACCTGCACGACAGCCGTCGCTTCTCTAGTTGCCGCAGCACGAGCACTTTGCATAGACTGATCAATATGCGCCAAGGTTGTTTCTAACCCGGCAATACGAGCATTCAGCGCTTGTACTTTGTTTTGCAACTCCGAATTTTGTTCCTCATAATCTGATAATTTTTGCTTGTATTCAGTTTGCAATTTAGCATTTTGTTGTGTCACTGTAGCCAGCTTTTGATTCACACCCGCTAGTTCAGATGGCTCTAAAACAATGGATGATCGACTCTCTGTAGGGTGCACTGGATTATAAATCGGTTCAGCGGGTGCTTCTGGTTGTATCACAACAGCAGGGGCTGGTTGTGATTGAGCGACTGCGGTCTCCTGCTGCACAGGCATCGCACTAGTCTGAGCAACAACGGTAGCGGCTGGACTCGCTGATGGCGCAGAGGCAACAACAGGTGGCTGAGCTGCTGGCATTGCGGGTGCGGGCGGTGCTGGCACGGATGTCGGAGGCGCAACTTGCGGAGCAGCGGTGGAACTGGCGCTAGACATACCCAAAGGCTGAGCAAGCGGCTGAAATGCGCTATTTTGAGCACCGGCAGCAGCCTGCAACGCTGGTTTTTTTACTTGCGGCGGAGGTGTAATACCAGCGTTAGGCGCAAAATCACTGGCTGGCGGTGTTACCGAAGGCGCCGATATTTTATAAACCAAAAAGATCAAAAAAACAAACACGGCAACGCCAATAAGAGGGCGTTTATATTGTTGAAGTAACTCTTGAGCACTGACAGCTTTTGTTGGTTTTGGTGCCGCGGCTGGCTGCTCAACCACGTCAGATTCCATCTCGTAATTAGCTTGATCATCAGAAAAATGATATTCACCATCTTCGTGCCCTTCGTACTTTTCATCCCTCTCATGTACCATCTTCTAGTGCCTCTATTATAAATTTCTTACCAACACACGAGTTATGTTAACACTTTTTAACTTACTTCCAGCAGCCTGTAAACTAAACTAGGTAACATCCGACATAAATAATATCCCCAGACCAACGCCTGAATTGACTTTCACTGTCGTTGGCGTATTCACATAGCTTTGCAATGCCGTTCCAAAAGCAGTACCGACCTGACCCAAACCAACCGCTATTTTTTCACCCGGACTTAACTGCGGATGGGTGCTGCTAGTACCAAAAATACCGCTGGATGACGTTGATCCAGATTGACTAATACCATTTGCATAACCCGCCACAAAAGATGACGCAAACATCGTGCCATATCGCAACATATAATGATGATCAACATTGCTAGCAATAACCGTACGTGCTGTATCCGGATCGATGGCAAAAGCAGAAACCGACTTCGTTTTTATCCAATCATCTCTATTCATCATGGTAAAGTTTAAGCTAACTTTATCTTGCCCTTGAGCAAGAGCAAGCTTACCTAATAAAATAGCGCCTTTCATATCGCCGGATACAATCGTCGCCATCACTGGCGTATCGGGATAATCACTGTCAACAGCTGTTGTTAATACAGCAAACAAAATAGTGCCTGCTTTGATTAGCGCAGGCTTGTTAGACTCAACCGATTTAGCCGCTCCGCTGGTAGCATTGGCACCACTACCGGACTGTTGAGCACTCTCGCCGCCTGCGGCTTTTTTCTTACTATCATCAGACCCGCCTTTATACTCCATTCTAGGTGGCTGCCAAGAAGCAACCAGCGTCTGCGCCTGCGCCGACATGGCATTCATTAATTCTTGAATGCGCTGTTGACGTGCTTTTGCAGCTTCAGCATCTGCTGCTGCAACTTGCTCTGCAAACTGCGATTCCTCGGCTGCTGTATTTGACGCTGCGCCAGCAGGTCTTGCTGCGTTTTCTGCGGCAATACGTTGTTGCAAGATCGCAAAATTTTCTGCGCCAGGAAGTTTACTATTAAATTCGGGCAACACACCTGGCGGCGGTGCAACAGGCGGTTGGTTGGCGACGGCTTGATACTGTTGCAGAAGATCAGCGGCGGTTGCTGGTGAAAAGATTTTTTTCTCAACACCATGAGATAATTCTTCTTTATAAGTTGGTACAGGCGCACCTTTTGCCTGCAGCCCAATTAAGCTCTTTGCTTGGCTGCGCAAACTGCTCAGCTTATCGTAACTTTCTTTCAGACGCCTTGCGGCATCAGGCGAAAGCTTCCCTGCCTTCACTAAGGCATCCAATGCCTTAGCATACTCTTCTGGCGATACATTTTGCTTTTGCAAGTCCAATAGTTGCTGCGCGCTTTCACTAGACAGCTGGCCAGAATTGACCAAATCATTTATCTCAGCAGCACTCTTGGCTTGTTCACTAGCCACTAAAGCATTTAATGTGCCCGCAGGACCCACCGTTGCCGCTGCTTCATTACTTGCATTTACACCTGTTCGTTGCAGACGATACTGCTCTAATAGCTTAGCCGCGGTAGCAGGCGTCATCTTACCTTCAGCAACCAGCCGATTCAACTCTGCTTCATAATCACTAACGGGCACATTTCTTTTTTGCAAAGCAAGCAAACTGTCTGCTACGTCAGGCGCAATTTGGCCCGTTTTGGCCATTTTTTTCAAAAGAGAGCCACTTTCTTCTACTGCTGCTTGTACTTGTTGCTGTTTATACTGCGCTAAAAGCTGAGCGGCAGCTGCTGGAGAAAGCTTGCCTTCTTTAACTAATCGATTTAACTCAGCCTCGTACTCTTCCGGTGATACATGCTGTTTTTGCAGTGCTAACAAATCATTCGCAACCGCTAACGATAACTGCCCTGACTTTATCATCGCATCCATCGCTTGTGCACTTTGTGCAACAACAGCATTTGAATGTTGTTTCTTGTAATTTTCAAGCAATTTTCTTGCTTGTTCGGGTGTTAACTTGCCGGCTTTCACCATGTCATCCAGTGCAGCAGCATAGTCGCTCACAGATACATTTTGTTTGGCTAATGCCAACAATTGATTCGCATCAGCGGCTGACAACTTACCATCCCGTACCAAACCATTAATATCATCTGCTACATTAATCGCTTCATCGCCTGGACACGAAACCGTGCAATTACCCGTGGCTGGTGCAGAGGGTGGCGCCTGTGTTGGGACATTGACCATCGTAGGAATAGCACTCGTTCCGCTGAGTTGCGCCTGTTGCGCCTGTTGCTGATTTGATTCCATCAATGCACGTTGATATTCTGGCGTTAATTGTCCGCCGGGAATCGATTGCAAAGAAGGTGCGCCCGCCAGTTTGGCTTGACCCGCTCCCTTAGGACCGCCACCTAGCATTTTTGAACCAAGAACAACGATCCCAACAACAACAGCTATTGCTACCACAATAATTAGAATGCGTGATTTAGCGTCTGTGCTAGAAAAAATATCAGCAATTTTTGCCATTAGAATCCCTCAATTTTAAGTTCGACAGGTTCACCATATTGAGAAATTAAAACCGCAGAACTTTTTTGCACTTCGTATGCATTCATTCCATCAGGACTAACCATTTTTCCAACCCAGCCGGGAGAAAGCAAGGCAAAACGCGTACGTAAATACATCTTGTCACCAAGCAACCAAGCCTGACAATCGCCACCCTTCACCACCAAGGCTTTACTGGCAGGCGGGGCAATACCATCCAGTACTGACAACAATAATTGATTTGCACTGGCAGGCAAACCATTGCCTGCTGCTATATCTTTTGCATTCGGACCAATCCCGGAAACATGAATATCTGTACGGTAATCAACAACACGCTGCCCTGATACGAGTTCGAGTGTTAAAGGCGTCATGAGACCCGCAAGACGCAACACAATATTGGCATTACCGTAGGCATTGGCTGCTTGAATTAACAAGACATTACTTTTGCCATCCCATTGAATATTGGCAATCTTAGGGTCACCAATATCATATGCAGCAATTGGCCATGGCGCCCCGGTAGAATCCACAAACACCAATGAAGAAACATATCCTTTCGCTAAACGAATAGCCGGTGGCGTTGTGCCAGGTGCAAGATTCATCACAATAGTGGTTGAAACAGGCTTGGGCGGCACAGTTGCTGGTATAGATGCAGCACGTTGTGACATATCAATTAGCTGGCGAAGTCTAACAACTTGCTGTGGTGTTAGTGGCATATTTTGTTTCATGAGTGCATTAAAAGCCGCACTTGCTTCCGGATTAGGCGCTTCTTCCGGTGGCACGGTATTTAGCATTGCAGCCTGTGAATCTCGATAACTCAGCGGCGCTGATTGAACAGCGGGTACATCAGCACTCACTTCGGATTGACTGACTTCCGTCGATTTTGCTGTAGAAGCAGGCATTGATTGAGTGAGTGGCGCTGGAGGAGCAGCAGAAACAACAGCAGGTACCGGAGGCGATTCTGCATTTGTTAGCGGCACAGAATTAGGCACATTATCCTGATCTTGTGCAAAAGACTGCGACATTCCACTTAACAACAAAAGTGAAATAATGCAGATAATATTTTTTTTAATACTTAACTTATCCATTTGCATGAGTAGGTACCTGACTAGCCCCGCCTTCCTTTGGCAATTCATGTATGTTATCGATAGCGATACCCGTTAAATTATTTGTCGTAGGTACTCTTACCACTAACGCCTCGATAACTATCGACGCATCATAACGCTTTTCTAATCCGTTGTAATTAATCTTCATTGGGCTTCGAATCCACCAACCGTATCTACCTTGGATTAATCCTTGATTTGGAATGGTAGGTGTTCCATTTGCACCCGCATTGATAAACAGTTTGTTCGCTTCTATTGTTTTAGCATTTGCATATTTGTCCAGCAAAACACCCAAGGCGGTCCATCCTGCTGGTGTAAAGTATTGTTGTAAATTTTTTAGTTGTGTTTGATAGTCAACAAAATCAAACGTAAATGATGCCGGCAACACTTCGCTAACCCACTGGATCAAATCAGCCTGTTTTACGTAAGATTCTGTCACAGGCACAGGAGGAAAAGCTCTTAAATCACTATCCGTATAAAAAGTAACTGGAGGAGGTTTATGTGTATACAAATAAATAGACGTTGCGATTAGCATAACAGCTGCCAACATCAGTATTATTAATGCAGAAAAGATTTTGTAAAAACCATCTCGATAAAAATCATTCCGTAGGCGGATTATTTCCAGCTCTTCCTCAGCCATTTCCACCCCTCACTTACCGTACAGAACAAATTCCAATAGATTCAAAACAATAACCTCAAACTATATAACAGACTGAAAAAATTGTATATACCCATTGCACCTCAAGCTAGAGCCTACGCATGAAAGATTGGTAGCTTTTCGTGAACGTGCCCGCGCGCGTGCCCGTCTTTCTTCTACTAACAACTTAAATTTGATTTAAAAAACGGGCACGGGCACGTTTACGATTAAAGCACACTTGTCAGCACTCATGCGCAGGCCCTACACCTCAAGCTTGCGCCAATTCACCCACCAACTGCACAATACCCAACCCTTTGTAGCTCGATAATAAATTCTGTCGCTGCACAACAACCGTAATAATTAATGGATTAAGTATTTTCGATTTATCGTCATAGGCGGGTGGCATCAAATAAGTCACCAACATTTGCATCTTATATTTCCAAGCATAGGCGTGAGCACCACCTAATGGGCCTTCTGCAATCAATTCGGGCGTTGGCAACACTTTCGCAATAACAACTTGCTTACGATTTGTTAATGCTAATAAGTTATTAGATGCTTGCAGCCCCTTCATATAGGAGCGCCAACCATAATCTGTAAAATATTTTTGTGAATTTTGTAATTGCGCACGATAATTTCGAAAATCGTATGAATAAGCCGCCTGCACTGCTTCAACTACCCATGCCATGACTTCATTATTTGTCATATTGGGTTGTTGCACCGGAATATCCAATAAAAATCGGCCAGCATCATCTGTCGCAAAATAGAGTGGCTTTGGCGGGTGCTTCGTCAAGTAAACCAACACGCCTGATAACAGGCCAATCAGTATAAAACACAATAAAAAAATACCGACCGCTAGGTAATATTTTTTTCGATAGAAATCATTGCGAAGCAAAATTAACGTCAGCCCATCCTGCTGTGTTGTTTTACCGCTCTCACTCATACCCTATTCTCTCATTACAAATGTTTCGATACCGATTCCGGCAGGATTCGTCGTTGTTGGCACCCTCACCATCGTCAAGATAACATAATAATCGGATGTTCTTGATTCTTCCGCACCTTGGTACGTTACCAAAAAAGGAATTTGCATATGCCAAGAATAGGGATAACCAGGCCGCAACCCTTGATTCACAATGACAGGTGGATTTGTCACAACGCCATATACAAACACTTGCCCCTTCACAATCCTCGTAATCACGCCACTAATTGCATCTTGATAAGCTTGCCAACCACCCGGCGTAAAATAGGGCCTTGCTGATTCGATTTGCTTGGCATAATCCACAAAATTAAATGTATAAGCAGCAACAGCGGCTTTACTGGCCCAACGTACCAACGTTGCTGGCATCAAATTGGGTTCATCATAAGAGTTGAGCACCATCCCACGCCCATCTGGCATGGCAGCACTAAATTGTGGTAATGGCCTATGCATGAATTGATAGAACACCAATCCGGTCAAGCCAAAAACGATTAAGATCGCGATAACAAATAAATAAATTATCCACTGATAATACTGGTGATAAAATATGTTTTTTTGATCATCTAGCTGTACCGAAGACATCCTGACCCCCAAATAAAACTACCCACCTGATAAAGCTATTTTTCCGCTATCCAATGGATATATCTCACCACCTGTTGTTGTCACGTAGTAATGCACATGCGGCTGGGACAAAATAATATAGGTAATGCACCCTAACAAACCCAAAATAATAAACACTTCCACCAGTATCAAGAGTACAAATTTACGAAAACCATTTCGAAAGCAATCGCTTTGAAATATGGGCGCTTCAAACCGATAACTCATCACTCACCCCCCCATCCTTAGACCGGCTGTCTTTCTAATGTAATTTCAATTCGGTAATTTGCTCCTTCTGCCCATTGCATATTATTTCTTTCAACTAAATTACAACCGCCATATCCATAACCAGTCAGTACGCGCGTATGAACGCGAGCCCAGAGATACTTCACAATGGCATTCGCTTGTTGTTGCGAAATAACTGTATTCACTTGCTTATCGCCAACATCATTCGTATAGGCACCAATTCGAACAGACATCGTCGTATAACTATTAATTAATTTTGCAACAAGATCTAATGTTGAATAATATTGCATACGAATATCAGGCGTCATCCCAGTAAAAACTTGGGCTGATGGTAAAACTAACATCACTTGATCACCTAATACCATGATTTTGACACTGCGATTCTCGAGCTGATCTCGTATATTGGTATGATAATCAATATAAGCGCCGAGCATGCCGCCGATAAAAGCGCCGCCGGCAGCACCCGGTATCATTCCCACAGAACCTGATGTGACACCCCCAGCCACAGCACCTGCGGTACCACCAATAATGGCGCCTTTCGTTGTTTGTGTTGCATTCTGAAAAGCATCTTCAGGATTATGATCGCCCGCATGCGTCACTAGCTCATTCGAATTTTCATAAGCAGAATCGACTTGTCCTGCTGCGCTACGCGAAACAGAAGAGGAGGCGCATCCAAGCATGGAAGAACACACTATGCCCAAAGAAATAAACAGGAAGAATCTCAAGCTTGAGTGGAATCTTCTAAGTGATCGTGATGATATTTTTACATCCATTGTCTAAACATATCCCTTAATTATTTGCACACCCTACACGGAATCCTACGCACTACTACCTTGCAACGTTATTAAATACTCATTAATTTCAAGAAGATATCCAACAACCTCTGGCGCACCCTGGAATACATCCGTTACTTCTGGCGGATAATCCGTTGCCATCAGCATATCTTTGATAATCTCATTTGTCACACTAACCGCTTGTGATCCAGGCTTACCCATCACTCTTTCTAGCAATTCTACCTTATCTTTTACCATAGCACGATTAACTAATGGCATGCTAAATCGTTCCAAATCCGCCGCCCCAACTAGCTTCTTCGCATTGTCGCCCAATGTAACTTTGCTAAATATATTCACTCGACCAGAGTCTTGTTCAATCTGTTCTTCAAGTGCCGCTGCTTCAACCGTCTCTTCAGAAGACTCGTGGCGATTATGAAATGCCAATAATGCAGTAACCCCTCGCTCAATAGGATTCACTTCTATATTTTGGTTCATCGCATTCGCAATAATTGTCACTTCCTCTGCTTCATCACGAGCATCTTCGCTAAATACCACTTCACTCAAACTCATAACCTGCATAAAGCGATCGATACGTTGCTCAAGATCAATTAGCACACGACCAATCGGTGGCTCAACTTTCAAAAAGTGATTCATGCGCATATGCTCAGCCGGCGGCGGATTCGCAAAGAACATCGTGGCACGAATAATTTTAGACTTAAAGAAAATATGCGCCTCACCTTCGCGCTGATCTTTCAAATCTTGCAAATCGATACGCGCACGTTTTTCAGAGGATGCACTACGGCTATCCATATAGTTATTCAAAATGCTCTGAGCATTCGTTTGAAATGAATCCACTTTGGTGACATAAGATTCACCCGCGGTTTTTGAGAAAAACTCCCAGGTTTCTTGTGGATCTTCTAGTTTCATACAAATTTTGATGTTGGTATTTGCGCCAATGGATGCAGCTTCCTCTTTTGAAGCTTTTTGGAAAGCAGGCAAATCTTGTCCGGCAAAAATAACCGAGAAACCTAAAGAACGCGCTTGCGCTGGCACAACCGCAAAGCCTTTTACCGCATAATATCCATACTCATCGAGAATACACATATAAGGTGTTGCTGCATTGGTTGGCTTACGAGTAATGACTTCTTTGTAACTACCTTCGACTGCATCACCCAAACCCGCTGCCATCATCGCCTTGAGTGACGCAATAATCACCTTACCCAAGTTAGATAATTCATCCGGTGATTTCTCTAATGCCGGTAGCAATACAACGAGAATACGACGATTTAACACCACGTCTTTCAGATCCACTTCCGCCAAATTAACACGCATAATATGACCATAGGTATCTGATAGCGAACCAAACACTTTGGTCAGCTGCATGGTAATAAAACCATGTTGCTCCAATACTTGAGAACCCTGCTTGCCTTTCTTTGATCGATCATAACCCGGCAAGTTAATAATATAGTTTGTCACAGGCTCCAGCACTAACGGCGGCGTATCCGCCAAACTCACCGGCTCTTGATTATCCCGAATAAACATTCTATCCATGGCAATCGCTTCTAAGCGTGGCAACTCAAAATAATTACGAATAGTATTCGCATCTAACAGAATCTTGCCCGCATCACGCATGTAGACCAACACTTTCATCAACGCTTCTACGAATACAATGGCACGGCCTTTCCACATATCGCCATCCGAACTTTGGCCACCCGAGTCCATCAAACTCACAACTAAGTTAGACAACATACTCGATGAACCATTACAAAATGGATTCATGGTATTGGACAAACGTCTTTCTTGCGCACCGATAATATCGCGCGCACCCGTCATGAAGTTAATAATCAGCAAATCATCTTCGCGACCCATAAAACGACACATCGAAAATACTTTTGCAAATAAGCTATTATCGCCTTTGCCGTCAACATATAAAAATCCGCTACCCTGGACAAGCGCATTAAATGACAGCGATACCAATGCTTCCGTTTTACCACTACCGGTTGAACCAAAAATAAGAACATGGGTACGCATATCATCATTGTTAAACCACAATTCTTCCTGGGTCAGCTTACGATTACCAAAAAAACTAATGCCTCGTGCTTTACGTGGTTTCGTACCACCTGGCAAAGGATCATTATAGTCTGGCGCACCGGAGCGTAGCGGCATGCGAAAAGGTAGCTTACATTTTCGCGTATAAGCATAAAAAAAGACGCCAATAGCAATCAGCGTAATGAGCTCAGCAATACCCGCCAAGAAAAAAGCTGTAATCGCAAAGAAAATTAACAAGCAAGCACTATTAACGGGGTCTTTGAAAAAATCAACAATACGCATCCCCATGGTGCGCGTATCTCGCAACAACAGCTGGGGCGACATCTCATGTTGTTCGTCTAAACCACGTTGCATAGAGCACCTGCTATTTAATTGTTTTGACTTCGCACGGGGAGTGAATCCCCGTACTCGATCAAGGGGGGAGAATTACGATTCTCCCCCTTGATAAACCCCCATCGCGGGTGCCCGTGGCAAGCCGCGGGGAATAAATTTTAATTGTTTGTTGCATAAATCAAAATCTTTTTATTCTTCATCGGGCTTGTAAATAATTTCTTTTAATGCAAGATCGAGAGCATTCGTTGCTTCTTCCACCATCGGAATCAATAAACCTCTACCAATTTCTTTTTCTGCAACCCAATGTGCAAACACACCCGCCACTTCAGTAAATGGCGTTTGCCTACCGACTGTATTCAACACATACCATAATCGTCGATCTAATGGTTTTAACCATAAAAAATCGGCTGACGCTTGCACGCCATCCGTTCTTGCCAATGCTAACATCGACGCCATGGCCGTCAGCACATAGGCATGTGCATCTGTGACACTTTTTACTAGCTTGGTATCTTTGTGTTTTTTGCAGAGCTCATCAACACCCGTAAAGTCTAGCTTAGTAGTACACGTCAAATTCAATTGTCGCAGCATCGTAGCCGCAGTTGCATCACTATTCGCACGCGCCGCAAAAATACCAAACAAGGCCTTTATATGCGGTGGTAACCGATCAACCCCCGCCCACAAGGGGCCGAGTTGCATAGCAAATAAACGGTTCGCCCGCCCTCGGCGCAAATTGACTTCGATCTTATTCCAATCTTTACGAACCATCCCTTCCTGTGGCTGGCGCCTATACTCTTCGAGCAATCCATATTTTTTACAGAACTGCATCGGCGTCATTGCCATTGCCCAAGGACCTTTATCAATATCCGTTTTTATTAACTCTAAGTTTGAAATAGGGTATGACTGCGGCCAATTGTTTTTTTCGAGGTTCATCAGATCACGCATACTGTAAATACGCTTATAAACACGCACTTTATTGGTGATATAGACTAGAATAGACAATATAAAAATAAGAATAATACAAGGGATACGAACATAATAACCGACGGCCTGGCCAACTTTCACCATCAAATCAAAAGACGTGTGCGCTGGATCGCTGGTCAAAATAGTGGATCGCACATCTTCAAGGTTATTCGTAAATGCACTAAAAAGATTAATTTCGAATAATTTAACTTTGAAATAATAATCGACGATATATTTCTGGCCGGTATACCAAATAACCATGCCCGCAGCAAACAGCGCCGCCACCACCCAGAGGATGCCAGCAGATCCATCAGATTGACCTGGTTGTTGAGCTGCGGCCATCACTGAATACCTTTTTTAGTAAAGCCATCAATGCGCTAAAACGGCCCTATCCTTTCAACAGAACCGACCTGAAATCAATAGCGTCAATTCAGGTTGCTACAACAAAATAGGCTGGGACAACTATTATCCTTGTTGTTTTTCCCGAATTTCATCTAACGTTTTGCAGTCAATACATAAAGTCGCTGTGGGACGTGCTTCTAAACGGCGCAAACCAATTTCGACACCACACACTTCGCAATAACCGTATTCTTTGTCAGTAAGCAGTTGTAATGCTTCTTCAATTTTCTTGAGAAGTTTACGCTCACGATCGCGCGTACGTAATTCCAATCGGAATTCTTCTTCTTGGCTAGCACGGTCATTCGGATCAGGATAATTGATAGCATCATCCTTCATATGGGTCACTGTGCGATCAGCACCTTCCATAATCTGTTGGCGTAATAGCGTAAGGATTTGCTCAAAATGTTGGCGCATTTTAGCGCTCATATACTCCTCAGTCTTCTTAGGTTTATAAGGACTGATTCCCAATACTTCCAAACTCGGCTCTAAAATATCTTTCGTTGCCATTGCCATTCTCCCTAACCCATCCTTTTATTTTAATACAAGACAGGCATCTATATCAAAAACGTTACCAAGAGGCAATCTTAACTCTATGAAACAGCTAGAATAGTATTGACGCATGATAAAAAACAGCACACATGTACTAATTTATCTAACTATTTCAATAAGTTTGACACCTAGGGCTAGATCATGCAACCCCGTGTTACACGCTCTAAACCCGCCAAATCCTTATGCAAATCTACCTTAGTATAACCTGCTTTTTCGAAAAGACACCGCACCATGGCCGCTTGTCCACAACCATGCTCAATAAATAGGTATCCGCCTGATTTCAAAAAGTTTTTAGCATGGCTTATGATCTGCCGAATCGCATCTAATCCATCCTCACCAGAAAATAAAGCGCCATGCGGCTCAGCCAGCTTAACTCGTTGTTCCACTCGCTCATCTTCCAGAGCAATATAAGGCGGATTACTAACGATGGCATCAAAGCCGCGGGTCGGCAAGGCCGCACACCAATCACCTTGATGAAACGATACATTCATCAACTGTAAACGCATGGCATTTTGGTGCGCCACAGCTAATGCGGCCTCACTCACATCGGTAGCATGAACTTGCCATTGTGGCCTTTCAGTAGCGATAGCTAACGCAATGGCACCAGAACCTGTACCTAAATCAGCAATTTTGTGGGTGTCATGATCATGGAAAGTATTGAGCACACACTCAACCAATAACTCTGTTTCTGGTCGAGGAATTAATGTCGCCGGTGTCACCAGTAAATCGAGCGACCAAAACTCTCGGTGGCCTGTCACATAAGCAATCGGTTCACCTTGCACGCAACGCATTACCCCTGCAGAAAATTTTTCTTGTTGTTCTGCTGTCAACTCACGTTGCGGCCATGCGTGTAAATGGCCACGTGACACATGCAACAAATCAGCTAACAACACTTCAGCATCCAGCACAGCGCTCACACTCACCGGTTGTAGTTGTGTTTGCGCCCATTGCAGCGCACTTGCAAACGTCCACACCGGCAATAACGACATCTTAATCGCCCATTGCTGCAAGCAAGTCAGCTTGATGCTCATGCACCAACGCATCAATAATAGCTTTCAAATCACCTTCCATAATGTCAGGTAATTTATAAAGTGTGAGATTAATGCGATGATCCGTCAAACGACCTTGCGGAAAATTATATGTGCGAATTCGCTCTGAACGATCACCGGTACCCACTAAATCACGACGGGTATCTGCTTGCTGTTGTTGCTGCTTGCTGCGTTCACTCGCAAGTAATTTTGCGGTTAATAATGACATCGCACGCGCGCGATTTTTATGTTGAGAACGCTCATCTTGGCACTCAACCACTGTGCCCGTTGGAATATGCGTGATACGAATAGCCGAATCGGTTTTTTGAACATGCTGACCACCCGCACCGGATGCGCGAAATGTATCTGTTCGTAAATCGGCGGGATTGATAACAATGCTTTCGATCTCATCCACTTCAGGCAAAATCGCCACAGTACAAGTGGAGGTGTGAATACGGCCTTGCGCTTCTGTTTCAGGTACTCGCTGCACACGATGCACACCCGATTCAAATTTAAATTGTGAATAAGCACCCTGGCCAATAATGCGGAGAATAATTTCTTTATAACCGCCATGTTCACCATGGCTTGCACTAATCAATTCCACCTGCCAACCTTGCGCTTCGGCATAGCGTGTATACATCCGCGATAAATCTCCCGCAAAAATCGATGCCTCATCGCCACCTGCACCGGCACGAATTTCGAGGAAGATATTACTATCATCATTTGGGTCACGCGGTAATAATAAAACTTGCAACTCTGCTTCTAATGTTAGCGCCAACTCTTCGGAAATTTTCAGTTCTTGCTTGCCCAGTTCTTGTAACTCGGGATCACTTTCATTTAAAAATGCATCGGCACTTTTAATATCTTCCTGACAAACTAGATAACGCTTAAACACATTAACGACAGGCCCAATATGGGCATACTCTTTAGAATATTCACGAAAGACATTTTGTTTACTAATCACGCCTGCATCAGATAATAATGCACTCAATTCTTCATGACGCTCAACAAGCGCTTGTAATTTTTTTTGGATGGATGGCTTCATAATAATTCGGAATCCGGCTGTGGAATGGCAAATAACTGCTGTGCCAATTGTAAAATATCAACGCGCCCCTCCACACCTGCCTGCCGCAACTGCGCACTGGGCGTGTGGAGCAATTTATTTGTAAACGCATGGGCAAAGCTCGCCAACACTTGTAGAGGATCATCGCCACGCTGTAACTGGCGCGCTGCTTTTGCTAGTTCTGCTTGACTTAATTCTTCAATTTGTTTGCGATAGGCACGAATGGTAGTAGCCACTAACTCTAATGAACTCAACCAAGCAACAAACTCTTTGCTTTTTGTCTGAATCACTTCACGCGCTTTTTCAGCTGCATGTTCACGACCACGCACATTGTGTTGAATCATTTCTTTTAAGTCATCGATACAACAAAGCTGCACGGATGGCAATTCTGCAACCGATGCTTCTATATCACGCGGTACAGCAATATCAATCATGAGAATTTTTTTATGTTGGCGTTTTTCAGAGACAGCGATCATCATGGTTTTGCTTATCACCGGCAACGTGCTACCTGTTGCAGAAATGACAACATCCGCTTTAACTAACGCATCTGACAAATCGGCGAAAGACATTGCTTCCGCTTGGTGTTTATTGCTGAGTACTGCAGCATTTTCGAGGTGACGATTCGCAATCCATAATCGTTGTGGCGTATGGACTTTCAAATAACGCAATACTAAATCCGATGTCGCACCCGCACCAATCACTAAAACTGTCGCGGAAGATAACGATGAATGTAATTGTTTAGCCAAGCCCACCGCAGCAGATGCGACTGACACAGGACAAGCGCCAACAGCGGTGTTGGTCCGCACTTCTTTCGCAACAGCAAACACTTGTTGAAATAAGCGATTAAATAGCGGGCCAATGGCACCGGCAGCACAACTTTCAGAAAATGCTGCTTTCATCTGCCCTAGAACTTGTGACTCACCCAAAACCATGGAGTCTAAGCCACAAGCCACTTGCATAATATGCTGGATAGCTGCTTCGCCACGATACACGTACAAAGCCGGTTCTAATTGCGTTCGAGACAATTGATGTTGACGACAAAACCATTCGATAAGCAATTCGACATCCTGCGTATCGCAATACAGTTCAGAGCGATTGCAAGTCGATAAAATTACGGCTTCTTGGATATTTTCGTGTGCCAACAAATCTGCCAGATAGAGTGGCAATTTCTCTAGCGGGAATACCACTTGCTCACGCAACGATAGCGGCGCGGTTTTATGATTTATTCCACAAACAATGATTGGCATAGTTTATTTTAATTGATCAGCACTTTTGAGTGTGGGTATTTTATGTTAAATCAACCAAAACCAAAAGGTTTAAATTTTTTGCGATTTATCTGGTGGACACGCTGCGCTTTGTCCACCCTACTATTTATGGTATGATTTAAAATTCTCAAATTATTCAATGAAGATTTGACTTATGAATAGATACTTTTTACGTTTCGCTCTCTTAATCAGCGCACTCTGGCTCACTAGTTGCGCTACCACGCCATCAGCCATTGCGCCACAAAACAAAAGCCTCTCATGGGATAATCGTGTGCAAACACTATCTGGAATAGAAAATTGGGATTTAAAAGCCCTGATCGCCATTCGCAATAATGCGGATGCCAACAGTGCATCACTAACATGGCAACAAAAGAAACAAAATTATTCGCTCTCCCTCTTTGGTCCATTAGGTACCAATTCATTCGTGCTCACCGGCGCGCCCGGCAAAGTCACACTACAAAATCCGCAAGGCCAAACATTTTCTGCCGCCACCCCCGAATTACTTCTTGCTCAACAAACTGGCTGGCAACTGCCTGTTTCCTATTTACAATACTGGATTCGTGGCTTACCAGTACCCAACGTGCCCGCCGAAAAACATTTCGATACCTATAATCACCTGAGTGAATTAACACAACAAGGCTGGAAGGTTCAGTTTTTGCGCTACACATCCACGGGTCATGTCGACTTACCCAGCAAAATTTTTATTAATTCACCCACATTGAGTGTCAAAATCATCATTAGTCAGTGGCAACTCTAAATTCTCGTTGACAGTGAGCGCTTCTATTTGCAAAATAGCGGCCTTACTGAGAGTAGCTGTTTTTCAGATTTTGTTGCTCCCAGTCCCAAGCTAATACTGTTGGGGTGTCGCCAAGTGGTAAGGCACCGGGTTTTGATCTCGGCATTCCTAGGTTCGAATCCTAGCACCCCAGCCAATTGTTTATTTCTAATAAGCATAAAATCAGCTACCGCATACTCTTGGAAAAACATATAATAAGGCTCTTCCAAACTCGAGCCGAAATCCCAGCAAGGAACATATCGTGCCTGAAATAATGATTTTTAGTGGTAATGCCAATCAAGACCTCGCCAAACGAATTGTGGAACACCTGAACTTACCGCTGGGTAAAGCACTGGTTGGTCAGTTTAGCGATGGCGAAACCATGGTAGAAATCCAAGAAAATGTCCGCGGCCGCGATATTTTCATTATTCAGTCCACCTGCGCTCCATCCAATGACACCTTAATGGAATTGATTATTATGGCAGATGCGCTGCGACGCGCTTCCGCTGCTAAAATTACGGCGGTAGTGCCTTACTTTGGTTATGCACGCCAAGACCGTCGCGTACGCTCAGCGCGCGTGCCTATTACCGCAAAAATTGTCGCTGATATGATGGCAGCGGTTGGCATTAGCCGCTTGGTTACCGTCGATTTACATGCTGATCAAATCCAAGGGTTTTTCTATATGCCCGTGGACAACTTATATAGCACACCCATTATCCTCGAAGACATTTATAAAAAACCTTACCAAAACATCATGGTCGTTTCACCGGATGTCGGTGGCGTGATTCGCGCGCGCGCGATTGCAAAACGCATTCCAGGTGCTGATTTGGCTATTATCGATAAACGTCGTCCGCAGCCGAATGAAGCACAAGTTATGCATATCATTGGTGATGTGAAAGATCGTGATTGCATTATTGTCGATGATATTATTGATACCGCAGGCACACTCTGCAAAGCGGTTGATGCCCTCAAAGAACATGGCGCCGCTAAGGTTGCCGCTTATGTCACCCACCCAGTACTATCTGGTAAAGCTATCCAAAACATTGAATCGTCACAGTTAGATGATCTTGTCGTAACGGATACCATTCAATTACGAGAAAATGCGCAACACTGCGGGCGGGTTCGTTCATTAAGCCTCAGCCATATGATTGCCGAAGCTATTCGTCGTATTAGTGGGGCAGGTTCACTGAGTCGCATGTTTATCGATTAATTCTGGATGCCAGCTAAAAGCGCACTGGCATGACAAGTTTTATTATCGTCTGTTACGTAATTCATTCTTGGTAGGCAACATATTGCTGAGCTGCCGTAAAGTATCCAAACTTATTTCATCTGGATTGATGCCTGCTATACAGGTGCAGAATCGATCGGTCATCGTTGGCGGTGTTATTTTACTATGAGAAGAGCCTCGTAAAAAAACGGGGTTTTCCCCGCCGACACTCATGACATACTTTTTTGCTTCTTGAATCATTAATATCAATTTCTCACGCGCAGGGATCAACCGGCGCGTAATATTACGCAACGTATCCAGTATCTTGATTTCTTTCGCTCTACTGGTTGAATAGATGATATCAGTCATTATTGCTTTGCACTGATCAATAAAAATGTCCTCAGAGCAATTAGCAGGCATGAAATTTTTTGCCTGAAATAAAGAGGGAAATTTAACAGAATCACCGGACAATTTTTTTTCTGCTTTTGTATCGCTATCTGCAACCTTTGTCATGTGACTGTCTAATTGAGACGGTAAAGATACTGCAGGCATCGCAGTTTGTGTCATTGACTGTCGTCGTGATGATACGTGTTGCTCTGGTACCACACCGACTAATTTGATAGTAGCCGGCAACACCAGCTTACCAATCAAAGCACCGCGCTTGGGGAGCTCTCTTTGTTGTTTCGGCAAAATAGTTTTAGCCAGGTACTCCGTCAAAGCTCTTGCGTTATTTAATAATTTAGCCGGGTACTCCGCCAAAGCTCTTGCCTTATTTAATTTAGCCGCTGATTGTCTAGCCGCTTTATAAGATTCAGGACTTTCTTCCATTGTCGCAGTAGGCGCCCCAACATCAACGTGAGATGACTTTCTCGTTGCAGTCGTGAGACTTTTAGAATGACTATTGCGTAGCATGAAATGAACTCCTCTTGTTTTGTATCTTGCGTTATTTTTTGTTTATTTTTATCCGGTTAGGAATAATTTTTTACAGGGCTAGTGTATGGGAAAAACCTTAAGGAATAATTAATAGCTGGGTATATTATGAGCAGAATTGGCTAAAAAGTGATCTGTTTGTTTTTTACAATGGATTAGAGTGGAATATTGGCATAACAATCGTTGGCATAGGCCTATGCCAACGATTTTCTCTGGATGAGCTTACCAATGATGGCCATGGCTATGATGATGGTGGTGCTCTTCGTGATGGTGATGAGGAGCAGGAGCACTGATTACAACAGCAGGTTGTGGGAACATAACTTGATTTGGTTGCTGCGCATAAAATTGTTGTGGCGGTTGAGCCTGTTGTAATGGTTGCTGATACACAAACGGTTGTGGTTGAACCTGTTGCACTGGTAAAGGTTGTGGATTATATGCTGGTGGTGGAGCATATGCTGCTGGTTGTTGCTGATAAACAACTGGTGGTGGCGCCGCGACTACGAGTGGCTGTTGGTGATGGTGATGAACTGGCTGGTGGTGATGGATACCTAAAAGACTATCAACAAGTTGATGTGTCGCAGACTGATGGTTGTTGTGATGCGGGTTATGATGAGGCAACATACTTGATTACTCCAAGATATTAAAATAAGCGCAAATCATAACATAGCGTTTTGTTTTTGCCAAAATAGGAAAGTAGCCCGTATGAAGCGCAGCGTAATACGGGCTACCTTCCTGATTATTTTTCGCGCAAACCCTATTTATCTATGACTTATCCACAAATTTCAGGTAGAATGGCGCCCTCTTTCGTCCTGGTCGCAGGGATAAAAGGGTAAATTAATTTAATTTTTATATTTTTTTTGGAGTAACACATATGTCAGCTATCAAATTCGAACTGGAAGCAGAAGTTCGTAATGATATAGGGAAAGGTGCGAGCCGCCGCCTACGTCATGCAAACAAGGTTCCAGCAGTTGTTTATGGCGCAGGCCAAACCCCTGTATCGCTAACATTAGATCATAACAAAGTACTCCTTGCGCTTTCACATGAAGCGTTTTACTCACATATTTTGACTCTCAAAATCGATCAAAAAGGTGAGCAAGTGATCTTGAAAGACGTTCAGCGCGATCCAGCTAACCCACGCGTTCATCATATTGATTTCCAACGCATTAGAGCTGACCAAAAACTTCATATGCACGTGCCATTGCACTTCGTGGGTGATGATAAAGCACTAGGCTTGGCAGAAGGCGGCGTGGTTTATCACGCGGTTACCGATGTGGAAGTATCTTGCTTACCCGCTCACTTGCCAGAGTTCTTGGAAGTCGACACCTCTAAGATGCAATTAGACGATACCTTGCACTTATCAGACATTAAGCTGCCTAAAGGCGTTGAACTGGTTGCATTCAGCCACGGCGCTGAAGGCCATGACTTGCCGATAGTTTCCATCCATAAACCACGCATCATTGAAGAAGAAGTGGCTGTGGTTGATGAAACTGTTGAAGGCGCTGAAGGTGAAGTTGCTGCTGCAGGTACTGACGGTGCAACAGACATAAAAGCAGACGCTGCAGAAAAGCCAGCGAAGAAAGCAAAAGAGTAAGCTTTACACGATAATTTTTAGAATAAGATTTTACGTAGGGTGGACAAAGCACAGCGTGTCCACCCTACGTAATTTTTTTCGTGTACAGAATATTTTTACGGAGATCGAACTATGTCCGGTATTCTCCTGATCGTTGGATTAGCTAATCCGGGTGCCGAGTATGAAAACACTCGACACAATGCGGGAGCATGGTTTGTGTCCGCACTTGCAAATGATGCTGACATTCAATTACGTCACAACCCTAAATTTCACGGTTTACATGGCATTGCCAAAGTCAAAGGGCATGAGTGTCATTTACTTATTCCATCAACTTACATGAACCTCAGCGGTCAAGCTATTCAAGCACTGGCGAACTACTACAAAATTCCACCCAAAGCGATTCTTGTTGCACATGATGAACTGGATCTACCAACGGGAACGATTCGCTTAAAATTTGATGGCGGCCACGGTGGCCACAATGGCTTACGTGACACAATTAATCATCTCAGCACAAAAGAATTTTATCGTTTACGCATTGGCATTGGTCGCCCTAGCAATAGTAACGATGTAGTTGATTACGTTTTATCAACGCCCAAAAAATCCGAACGCACTGAAATTGATAATGCACTGCAAGCAGCTGAAGGTATTTTACCCTTCATCATGAGCGGTGAATTTCAAAAAGCGATGCAATTTTTACATACATAACGACGAATTTTTAAGAGAACAAAAACCATGGGTATCAAATGCGGAATTGTTGGCTTGCCCAACGTAGGCAAGTCTACTTTATTTAACTGTTTAACCAAAGCAGGCGTGGATGCATCAAACTATCCATTCTGCACCATTGAACCCAACGTCGGTGTCGTACCGGTTCCTGATCCGCGGCTTGATAAACTCGCCGACATTGTCAAACCAGAACGCATTTTACCCACCACCATGGAATTTGTTGATATTGCGGGTCTTGTCGCTGGCGCTTCCAAAGGCGAAGGCTTGGGCAATAAATTCTTAGCTAACATACGCGAAACGGATGCCATTGCGCATGTCGTGCGTTGTTTTGAAAACGACGACATTGTCCACGTCGCCGGTAAAGTGTCGCCCAAAGACGATATTGAAATTATCAATACAGAATTAGCACTCGCTGATTTAGAAAGCGTTGACAAAGCCTTGCTTCGTATTCAAAAACAAGTACGCAGTGGTGATAAAAGTATTCTTGCAGAAGCCAACCTACTCGAGCGCGTTAAAAAACAATTAAACGATGGCTTACCTATTCGCGGACTGTCACTCAACCATGATGAAAAAGAAAGTTTACGACAGTGGCATTTTCTCACCATCAAACCCACATTATATATTGCGAATGTCAATGAAGATGGCTTCACAAACAATCCATTCCTAGATCAAGTAAAAACCATCGCAGTGAGTGAAAACGCCAGCGTTGTTGCTGTGTGCGCTGCATTGGAAGCAGAAATTGCCGAATTAGACAATGCGGAAAAAGCGGAATTTTTAGCGTCTATGAATTTAGATGAACCAGGCCTTGATCGTGTTATTCATGCGGGCTACAAATTATTGGGATTGGATACCTACTTTACTGCAGGCGTGAAAGAAGTTCGTGCCTGGACAGTTCACACAGGCTCGACTGCACCACAAGCAGCCGGTGTGATTCATACCGATTTTGAAAAAGGCTTCATCCGTGCTGAAGTGATTGCTTATAACGATTTTATCCAATTCAAAGGTGAACAAGGGGCGAAAGAAGCGGGCAAATGGCGCTTAGAAGGCAAGGAGTATATCGTTAAGGATGGCGATGTGATGCATTTTCGTTTTAACGTCTAGAAACTTAACGAGGAAAACATGAAAACAAAATTATTGTTAGCAAGTTGTGTATCATCACTCTGTTTTTCACAAATCAGTTTTGCAGATACCGAAGTCACTTACACCGGCGTCTCACCTGATTCCTATGAAGATAGCCCGCATTATATGACATCCGTGACACCGCCAGCACCACCGGAGAGAACAGAGAGGCCGCATCACAATACGCATTTTTCATTTGGGTTTGGCATTGAAGATAGTCACGCTGCCTATAGTGCAGACACACCTTATACCACTTATGAAGTCATCCATTCGGGTTATCATCACCATCATCATCGCACACCATTACAATGGCTAGACATGAGCAACGGCGAACCCTTGCCTCCTGGCGCAGTCATTGGCGGCCACCAACCCAACCGGCCATATAATCTCTTTATTTGCCGCGGTGAATATGAGGGTGGCATGCATCCAGGTAAACTGGTTGCCGGTTACTGTCATATTGGCTGGGATGGTGAAGAAATTTTATTACCTGACTACCAAGTATTAACAAGTCATGTAGCCCTACAATGGATACCGGCAAGCTATGGACAAATTCCGATGAATGCTATTGCCGGTGGTTATGAAGAAGATGGCGCACTCTATATTTGCCGAGCACACTATCGTGGCGGCTATCATCCTGGCAAAGTTGTCGGTCAAAACTGTAACTTTAGTTGGGGCGGTAGAGAAATTGTCACGTCGCATTATCAAGTGTTGACGATGTAGAAATCAAAATAAATGTAGGGTGGACAAAACACAGCGTGTCCACCCTACAGAAGATTCTTTTTTACAATCAAGAGACTGCCTTAAACATCACAAAAAAACGGTGATCGACTATACTGAAATAAACAACACCACGCCTAAAAGAACTATGACGAGGAGAAATAGTATGAGTCGCCCACGCAACCAATACGCTTTCCCCCAATTCGAAGGACAAGTTGACGCCGCCATGAAAACGGTTTTTGGCCCATCATTTAAAACTCAGGTTGATACAACTACAACACAAGAAATTCGTGGCAAAAAATACTTTGCCTGCTATTGCCCAGAGAACGATGCCAAAAAGATTAACGGTATCCCGAATATAATAAGCGATAGACTTGTTTCAAAAGACGCCCATTTCAGGCTTTCCACCGAAGCTTACTATTATCGATTTTATGTTGAAGAAAATTTCATGGATAATTTAATTCAACAACAAAATCAGCTATCAGCCTCTGCGCAAAGCTATGCAAGTAGTCAAGGTATGTTTGGGACTGCAGCAGCCGCATCGGCTGGGCCGACTAAAAAAGAAATTGCTGAGGCCTTAGCTACGATATTTAATAACCCATCTTTTAAAGCTCAAATCCCTGATACAGCCACAAAAAAACTCGCTAATAACAACGATTATTATACCTGCTACTGTCAGCCAAGTCAGGCATCCCAAATTATTGTTAGCTCAGATGTTCAAATGTCTGGAAACGTAACGCCACCGAGCAATGTACGAGCTAGCTTTACTGTTATGTTTTATGTTGCGAAAAAATATATTGATAATATGATCCAGCAAAGTACGGCGGCGCCTGCACTGCCTGTTCTTCAATCCACTGCACCTAGAGGAAAAAACAAAGACCTAACAGGCTTCACCTTTATGACGCCACAGGATGCGCAACAATTTTCTCAGCTCTTGGCAAATGCGGGTATAAATGGTAGAGATGGAAAACCGCTAACTGTGCAATCAAATAATGTCACCGTCATTGTCGAAAATACCAATCTGAACATTGCAAAACAATGCTACTCTCTGCCTTCGCCAGCAATGACTTACAAAAAATAATGACCCTCTATCAAGTCAAACACTTTACTAATTAACCATGCTATAATCTATGTGAACCTCTCAACTCCCCATGATAAATTCGACAAAATTTAGGAATGCAGTTTATGCGGATATCTCTCCTAGCTGCTCGATGTATTAATAAGTTGAGATATTATATCAGTGGCAGTTTTTTATTCCTTTCATTACCTGTTTATGCTGACGAGTTATCTGGCACACTTTCGTCGTCATTTGCAGCAATCAAAACAATCTTCCAGCAAAATTATTTTACTTTAATCGCCTTAGAATTATGCCTTCTTGTTTTCTGTTATTACTTCTTAATATGCTTTCGAGCCAGAAGTCAGTTAAATGATTTCGTCCTCTCGGTTTCAGAGCCGCATATGGCCGTGTCACCATCCATGGCAAGATTCATTATGCAAAATCAATTTGATTGTAAAGCGCTAACTGCGGCCATCGTCAGCATGGCAATCAAAGGTGTTTTAAACATTGAAAACAAAAACGGAATTCTTACCCTCGTGCTGAAAGAAAACATAGCAAGGCAATATGGGCTTCCTGTCCTCACAAATAATCTGCAAAAAAATTTACGATCAAGTGAGAAAAGTGCTTTTAATATGTTATTTTCTCAACAAAACACAGTAACATTTAAAAACCATACTGTTTGGGACAATGCGAGGATAGCATTACAAAGTGATTTATTACATGATGCAGAAACAGGGGGTTTGTATCCGCCGTTTAAATATTCTATTTTCGGATTTATATTAAGTTTGTTACCGCTGGCTGCTGTTGCAGCGCAATATGTGAATTCCTTAAACACCTTTACTCTCCTTTTTATGCTTTTTTCAATTTTGATAACACTATGCAATTTTTTTCTTTATCGGCTAGATATTCCGTATGTTGGATTCGCGCATTGGCTAATGCCCACCGCATTCAGTATTAAGCTATTATTTGATATCGAGCGGATTTGGCACACCCTCGTCATGGTTCTTGCCGGATCCTGTGCCGTCCTCGCCTGCATCATGGGAGTTTTTTTGGCACCACCATCTATTACGTTAATATATTGCTTGGTCGCTGCAATCAATATTTTTTTCTATTGTGGATGGCGCAGATTTATTCGCAAAGCTATCTTGGATCAATTGCAAAGCTCTAAATTACTTCTTGCCAATGCAAATAGAAACCAAGCAAGTCAGTCAGGATCCATCGCATTAACCGCTGAGATATTTGAAAAATATCTACCTTATGCGATTGCATTAGATATAGAGCAGGAATGGGGCGATCAGTTTAATCACTTATCGAATTCGCCCAACCAAGATGGTACTCATTTTCATCCCACTTGGTACGTCGGTAATATCAAGCCTGGCACAACAACAGGCATTTTTGCCAAAGAATTAAGTCAGAATATCACGTCTTGCATTGCGGCCATTTTCCCCTCAAATATAGCTTCTTAAAAAAACGCAGAACAACTGGATGACTGTTCACCCACATGGATTTTGATTATTCCCATCACTACGGCTGCAATTTCACACCACCAAAAAATTGAAAATTATTTTTACCGAATTCTTTTGCGCAATATAAAGCAATATCCGCGTGCTTCATCAATGTTTCCATGCTTAAGCCATCTTCTGGATAAATACTAATTCCCATGCTGGTTGTTATATTAATCTGGCCGTCGTCTAGCATAATAGGCTCCGCCAGTGCTTCAATAATTTTTTTCGCGATGACAGAAATGGTTTTAACATCGCCCGCATCCAGCAGCATCACAACAAATTCATCGCCGCCTAAACGACCCACCTTATCAGAGCGCCTCACAGAACCTTGTAAGCGCCTTGCGACTTCTCTCAATAATGCATCACCCGCATCATGGCCATAATTATCATTCACTTCTTTGAAGTGATCGAGATCCAGAAAGATTAACGCAAAACCATTATGATTCACACGAGCTGCAAACAAAGCAGAATCAATATTTTTTTCTATTTCGGAGCGATTATCCAAGCCCGTCAGCGGATCATGGTAAGCCAATTCTCTTAAACGTTCTTCCGCGTGTTTTTGAATGTCAATATTTTGGATTTGAGAAATGTAGTAAAGCGGTGCGTTATCGGCATCTCGCACTAGTGATGATGTGACCAACGCCCATAAAATATAATCCTCTTTGGTAATAAATCGCTTCTCTAGCCGTACACTCTGGACTTCACCTTGTATTAACTGCTGTAACTCCATATTTTCGTCTTCTATATCGTCAAGATAGGTGAGATCTTGTGTGTGCAGACTTAAGAGCTCGGCTTCACTGTAACCTAAAATATCACACAATGATTGATTGACGCGCAGCCATTTCCCCTCCAATGACACCAATGACATGCCAATCGCTGCAGAATCAAAAGCAGATCGAAAACGGCCTTCACTTTCACGCAGACGCGCATTACTGTTTAGCGCTTTTTTCTCTGATACCACAATTTTTCGCACCAAGGGCAAGACTTGCCATGACAACAGCAACATACCAATGCTAAGCGACAGGAAAAAAATCGGCACAATCACGGCTAACTGCGATCGCACAGGACGATATAAGTCGACCGTATCGATCTTAACAACAACACCCAATCCCAACGCCGGAATAGGGCTAAATGCAGTGAACACCACATGGTTATCTTCATCAATACTCACAACATCGCCACTCTTACCTTGCAAAGCAGATGCCATGGCGGTATCACTACCCTTCAGCATGAGCGATTGTTTTATTGGCAATGCTGTTAATGTTTGTGGAGCACATAATGCATATCCTGTGGTATGCAAGGCGCATAGAATCAATTCACCACTACGACCTGCTTTCTCTACGTTCATATACGACTGATTCATATTTGCTAATGGCAATTCAACCAATAATGACCCTACTTTCTTATGTTGATAATATAAATCCTTATGCAACTGCATTAGCCAGCCTTTATCCCACATTAAGTTCGCCGTCTGCATGCCAGATAATTGCAATTGCGTCATGCGATTTTGCGGCTCTGAAAAATGCCCATAGCGGTATAACACACCACCTGCATTATTGAAAATTTTAACGGCGGAATAGCCACTGGAACTAAACAGCAAATCAAAATCATCACGTAATGCCGCCGAATAATTCAGTAAAAGACTTTGAAAACGTGGGTTTTCCGCCACACTATTAACCCCATCGGTGGCCACACGCACGCTATCATTCAACAAATTAATTCGCGTCACGAGTGATTGATGCAAATTGCTTTTTAACACGCTCTCACTTTGTTTAGAGAACACAGAGAAACCAGACATTTCGCTAACCAATGCCACCATGAATAAAATAATAACGCTCACGAAAAGAATTTTTTTATCTTCGTTGCTCACATCAAAAAATTTAAACTGAGTCGCCCGTAAGCCAACCGCCCACAATCCAACACTTAGTAAAATAAAATCAATGGCGGTATAAATAGAGGTTCGTAAAAATAAATTGGATTGATAAAGAAACTCTAGCTGCAAGCAATATCCTGCTGCGATAAGTACACCAAAAAGAAACATCGCCAACAATGCGAGCTGGGAAAACATCATGATGCTTTTTTGTGATTGATATGACCAACAAGTGAATACAACCCCCGCCATAAATAATAGAATAGCAGCCGTATTACCCATGCGCCCAGGATACGGATTAAAACTATCACTTGTTGCACGCACAACCCATTGATCTATACCGAGTGTATAATGAAACACGCTTTGACTCAGCGTTAGCAATGTCAACACTATCACGGCAATGCCAACTAAACGGCGAAAGTTCACTTGTATTTTAGGAAGAGTATCCGGAATGCACAGCGTAAAACCCATCAACAAGAAACACAATGCGGAATTAAAAACTTGGCTGATCTGTCCTGGCAGAATGGAAATTAACTGTGGCGTCTGCGTTGCCCAGCCTGTTAACACAAGGCTGCTAAGAAGAATCAGTGACAATCCCATCACGAAAGATAACGGTATTCGCTTTATCATAAAAATATCCTTAGAAATTTTTACGCTGTCGTAATGCTTCAAATAAAAATACGCCCGTTGCAACTGACACATTCAAACTTGACACCGAGCCTTGCATAGGAATATTCAATAACAAATCACAATGCTCGCGTGTTAAGCGACGCAGCCCTTGCCCTTCGGCACCGAGCACAATACCAACAGATCCCGATAAATCAGCTTGATAAAGGCTTTTGTCTGCTTCGCCCGCAGCGCCAAACAACCAAATACCCTGATCTTTTAGATACCGCATCGTGCGAGCCAAATTCGTCACCTGAATAAATGGCACGGTTTCTGCTGCTCCACAAGCCACTTTACTCACCGCGGGTGTCAAACCAACGGACTTATCTTTCGGTACAATGACTGCATGCACGCCGGCTGCATCTGCACTTCGCAAACAAGCACCCAAATTATGAGGATCTTGAATACCATCTAAAATCAATAAAAATGGTTTTGGCGTTTCTTCAATTAGTTTTTCTAAATCACCTTCATGATAGACTTTAGCTTTTTCACAAAAAGCCACAATCCCTTGATGAACGGCATCATTTGTTATGTGATCCAATTCTTGGCGCGATACCAACTGGATTTTTATTTTTTGTTGCTTAGCTAACTCAATCAATGCAAGAATTTTTTGGTCTTGTCTTTCTTTTTGGATAACAAGTTGTTGCACACGCTGTGGCTGTTTTGTTAACAATGATTCAACAGCATGCAAACCAAATACGTGTAATTTATTGTTGTCCATTCTGATGTTCCATAAATATAAAATCCCTTCTCCTGTGGCGCTTTTTGCCATGGGAGAAGGTGCCCGGAGGGCGGATGAGGGTTTTGATGTCACACATTTTCTAGTAGCAAGCATCCAAAACAAGAAACCCTCACCCTAACCCCCCTCTACGAGACATGTCTCTCATAAATGAGAGAGGGGATGACTCATTACAAACGGCTTTTCTTGGCACCTTTATTTTGTTTCTTTGGACGCTGTTCTTTCGCTTCAGCATTCACAACTTCAGCTAGCACAAAATCAATTTGGCGCTGATCCAAGTCAACTCGTCCCACGCGCACTTGCACTGGATCCCCTAAACGGAACCGTCGTCCTGATCGCTCGCCTAGCATCGCCTGTTTCATTGGGTCAAATTGATAATAGTCATTGGGCAGTGTGCTAATATGCACTAAGCCTTCCACATAAATATCTTTCAACTCCACAAAGAAACCAAAACCTGTCACGCTAGTAATAGCGCCGTCAAACTCCTCACCCACTTTATCCAGCATAAATTCACACTTGAGCCAATCCACCACTTCGCGCGTTGCATCATCCGCGCGACGCTCGGTCGTCGAACAATGCTCGCCCTCTTTCTCAAGCAGCGCCAATGAATCTTCGGTGTGTTTATAATTACCTTGCAATATATGACGTATATGACGATGCACAACTAAATCAGGGTAGCGTCGAATAGGTGAAGTAAAATGCGCATACGCATCAAACGCCAACCCAAAGTGGCCTTTATTTTCTGGGCTATAAATCGCTTGGCTTAACGATCGCAATAAAACCGTTTGAATGATGCGCGCATCAGGACGATCTGCAATAGCCGTTAGTAGTTTTGCATAATCTTTTGGAGTGGGCTTGGCGCCACCCGGAAGTTTCAAACCCATTTCACCTAAAAATTTACGTAAATCTTCGAGTTTTTCATCGGTGGGGCCTTCGTGCACACGGAACAACGTTGCCAAATCATGTTTCAATAAAAATTCCGCTGCGCAAATATTCGCGCACAACATACATTCCTCAATCAGACGATGTGCATCATTGCGATGCAGCGGTACTATTTTTTCAATTTTTTTATCGTTACCAAAAATGATTTTGGTTTCTGGCAAATCAAAATCGATAGATCCACGCAATTGACGTGCCTTATGCAACGTACGATAAATATCAAACAAATCTTGTAAATGAGGCACCAGTTTTTTATAGCGTTCTTGTAATTCCACATCGCCTTTTTCAATCATGGCATAGACTTGATTGTAAGTCAGACGCGCATGCGAATGGATAACAGCTTCATGAAATTGATAGCGGGTAATTTTTCCGCTAGCACTGATAGCCATTTCACACACCATGGTTAAGCGATCCACTTCTGGCTTTAATGAACAAAGCCCATTCGACAATGCTTCTGGTAGCATGGGAATAACACGTTCGGGAAAATACACCGAATTTCCTCGGTTATATGCTTCGACATCCAACGCACTGCGTGGCTTCACATAATAACCCACATCCGCAATAGCCACATACAACACCCAACCTTTGGCTTGCGGCGCACAGTACACAGCATCATCAAAATCTTTCGCATCTTCGCCGTCAATCGTGACGAAAGGTAATGCCCGCAAATCCACACGATTTTTGATGGCATCAGCGGGAACAGAAACAGGAAAACGTGCCGCCTCATCTAACACGGCATCTGGCCACACATACGGTAAATCATGGTTACGAATCGCCACATCAATTTCCATACCCGGCGCCATATGATCGCCCAACACTTCAACAATGTTACCGACTGCATGACTATGTGCTGTTGGCTGCAACGTCACAGCCACCACAACCATTTGTCCGTGCGTCGCGCCGCCTTGATTTTCGGGTGGAATAAAAATTTCTTGCGAAATACGTTGGTTACTTGGCTCAACAAAGGAGGTTCCTGATTCATTAAAAAAACGTCCCACCAACTGCTGGGTATTGTGTTCAAGCACCTCCACAACAATGGCTTCCGCCCTGCCACGATGATCCAAACCAGAAACCCGTGCTAACACACGATCACCATGAAACACTGTACGCATTTGACGCGCATTTAAAAATAAATCATCGCCACCCTCATCAGGGACAACAAAACCAAAACCATCTTTATGGCCAATAACACGGCCCGAGATTAATTCCATTTTTCCGATAGGGCCATAAGTCCCTTTGCGATTTTTATGCAGCTGCCCATCACGCACCATGGCACTAATCCGTCGTCGAAACGCTTCACGTTCATGATCGGTTTCGAGATTTAGCTCCATAATTAACTGTTTGCGCGTAGCTGGACTGCCACGCTCAGCAAGATGCTCAAGAATAAATTCACGACTGGGGATGGGATGGTCGTACTTTTCAGCTTCCCGCTCGGCATGTTGATCTTTTTTTGGACGTTTTCCCATTTTTCACCTGATATTTTAAGAATTTCCGTTAGCTACCATTCTCTTATAAGTTGCGCCTGCGCGCAAATTTTTTCCATCAAATATGTGCTTTTTGGGTTTATTTCTCTGAATCGCCAAATGCGCTTTGTCCGCCCGGCGTTTTACGGTAAAGTTGGCTGAAATGGAACATGGAGAATTCATGATGAAAAAAACGATCTTCTTGCTTGGCATCAGCTGCGCGGCTCTCTTATTAAATGGGTGCCAACTCTTCCAAAACTCTGAAGACAATCACCGAGCTATGTGTAAAGAACTGAAAAGCCAAATGATTTTTAGTGGCCACAATGCCAGCCCCAGTATTGCCTTCCAAGAACACGCGGATAAAGGCAAGGTAGCTCAATCGTATCATGATGAAAACTGCTCGTAATAGCAGCAATTTTACACCCAACCGCCTGGCTTCTTAGGGGTGGGAAAAGCTTGCTGACCTGTGCTTTGCGCTGAACCTACGGATGGATTTAACGGGGTTACACTTGATGAAGCAGAAGATGGTTTAGGTGACGGCTGCAATTGTGCTGCATCTAAATTTTGGAATATGCTTTTCAGTTTACTATCTTGGGTATTCTGCATATTGAAAGTTGCACGAACCACTTCCATCATATTATTCATGATAGGAATAACGAGATTAGCTGCCTCTCTGAACGAAGCCGCATCCGCACCCAAGGGTTGTAGCGATATAAAGTGTTTTTTTATTTCATACGCCGCTTTGATGATTTCAATTGGCAATGTTTTATCTTGCATATTTTGTGTCGATTTATCTAATTTCTCAATGAAACGCTGAATATTCGCAGCATACCTCTCCGCCTCTCCTGGAGTATCTCCAAGATAACTGCGATAGCTCTCCTTCGCCTGCAGCAGAGCATCATTTAGCCGCCTGCATTCATTCAAATAATTCGTGGGTGCTTTGGGTGAAGACACAGCAACATCAATGTCATCCATGTCGATTATTGTAAATGGATTTCTTGAAGAAGTTGCAGCACTCGGCGTGTCAGTAACTAATGACCCCATTAATCCTGCTGTAGTACTTCTATCAGACTCAGAACTACCACGAGCTAACCTCGCTGGAGTTAAATGAGAGGCGCTCTGTGGCGATGCAGCTGTTGGACTCGACGAACTACTAGTATCAGCGCTTGTTTTATTAATCGGTGGTCGTTGCGACGATGACATACCCCCTCCGAATGAATACCTCATATTAAAAAGTATAGTACAAAATAAGATGATTACCTTCGAATACAAATCTATTTATATCAATACAATGAATAAGTTAAATTCTAATAGCATTCTGATTGGCTTCGATTTAAGATAGCTCAACACTCATAACCTTGGATCATCGCCATGGAATTACTTGAGAATTGGCAAGAAGAAAAACGTTCTGCTTACCTTTATCAAGTCATCGCCGAGGCAGAACAAAACCCAGAACATAAAAAACTTTTTCTGAATCTCGCCTCAATGGCAAATAAGCAAGCTGATATCTGGGCAGCGCAATTAAAAAAATCCAATCTCCCTTTACCTGAACAATTTTATCCGGGCATACGTGCCCACATCATTGCATGGTTAATTCGACGCATGGGCGCAAAATATTTGCGTATCTTACTGGCTGCGACCAAAGTCCGCGGCATGTCAATTTATCGAACGAACACCATCGACCACTATTTTCCAGCGTTATTTGATCATGACGAACATCAACATCGCGGCATTAAAAGTGGCAGTAATATTCGCGCCGCTGTGTTTGGCATCAATGATGGCTTGCTCTCCAACACGAGCTTGATTCTCGGCATGGCGGGCGCGCATGTCGATCACAGTTTACTATTATTATCGGGGATTGCGGGTCTACTGGCTGGTGCCTTTTCTATGGCTTCTGGTGAATATGTCTCGGTTCGCTCTCAACGCGAAATGCTAGAATACCAACTTTCGCTAGAAAAACACGAGCTAGACACTTACCCCGAAGAAGAAGCAGCTGAGCTTGCTGTCATTTATCAAGCACGCGGTCTTCCAAAAGAAGAGGCGGAAAAAGTCGCTAATTTGTTAATTCAACATCCAGACAAAGCGCTCGACACACTCGCACGCGAAGAATTAGGCATCAACCCGGATGATCTTGTCTCGCCATGGGAAGCGGCGATTTCATCATTCATTTCATTTACAGCGGGTGCGCTCATTCCTTTACTGCCGTTTATGATTGGCCAATCATCTTATAACTTACTCTTCTCAATTATCGGCGCTGCAAGCGCATTATTTTTGATTGGTGCTTCACTCAGCTTTTTCACGCACCGCGATCCGTGGTGGAGTGGCACACGTACATTGCTTATTGGCATAGCTGCGGGTTCAATCACTTATGCGGTCGGGCATCTAATTGGTGTTAATACACCTTGATGTGGAAGTCTGCTTTAATAATCCCGGATCAAGTCCGGGACAAACGTGCCTGCGTGCGTGCCCGTGCCCGTCTTTTTTCTGCTAACAATTTAAAAAACGGGCACGGGCACGCACGCGGGCACGTTCACGAAGAGCTACCAACGCAGCTCAGATATCGACAACCGTTTGATGTACCTGCTGCCCTAAACCAGCGACACTTAGCACCACTTTTTGATGGGGTTTCAAAAAAATGGGCTCGGGTTTTTGTCCCATCCCAACACCTGCAGGCGTGCCGGTTGCGATAACATCACCCGGCTGTAATGTAAAAAATTGACTGAGATAACTCACCAAATACGCTACAGAATACAGCATATTTTTCGTTGTACTATCTTGATAACGCTTACCATCGACTTCTAGCCAAAGTGCGAGCTGTTGCGGATCGGGCACTTCATCTTTTGTCACTAGCCATGGGCCTAATGGACCGAATGTATCGCAACCTTTACCTTTATCCCATTGTCCACCGCGTTCTTTTTGGTACGAACGTTCAGAGACATCATTCACTACACAATAGCCCGCTACATAATGCAATGCATCGGCTTCAGTAATATATTTTGCTGCTGTACCAATCACCACGCCTAATTCTACTTCCCAATCGGTTTTGACAGAGTTGCGCGGAATAATAATGTCATCATGTGGCCCACAGATTGAGCTGGTTGCTTTCAAAAACATAACAGGCTCTGCGGGTAATTTCGAACTTGTTTCTGCAGCATGATCAGCATAATTCAAACCGATGCCAATGAGTTTACCGACTTGACCAACACAAGCACCTAAACGCGTATCGCTACTTACGATGGGTAAACTCTCTATATCTAACTGCTGCAAAAATGCTAGCTTTTCTGGTGACAACATTGCACCGGTGACATCAGAAATATAATGAGACAAATCGCGTATCTGACCCTGTTGATCGATACAACCCGGTTTTTCTGCGCCCAACACACCGTAACGTAATAACTTCATTTATTTCACACCACGCTTCGAAAGCATTTTAACAAAGACATCCCACGGTAAATCTTCTGCTACCCAATAACTGCCTTTATGATTCGTTGTCAGTGCCGCATGCGCTGGTGTACAGACAGAAATTGCTTGCCCACAATTAACATAATCTACTTTACCTGGCGTCAGCACTGCACAACTTAGCGTAAATTCTTTTTTATCTAACAATAAGGCTGTCCAATTAGTAGGACGCAAATAAGAAGACCAACCTGCACTTGCCGATTCTTTTTTATTTAAACGATCCAACCATAAACTTTGTTTCGACGTATTTTTAAAAAAATAAAGTTGACCCTGCGGTGTCGATGCACTCGCACCCTCTAAAACAAGATGATGGTTTACGACTTTGACTTTCATTGGAACACACGTAAATGGCGCAGCAAAAGAAAAACTGCTGGCCAGCATCAATATAGCTACTATATGGTTTTTTGTCATTTTTTCATCCTATACCTATAACACCTCAGCCAACTACACCGCCACTTCACCCTTAATATGCGGATGCGCCTCATAATTTACAATCGCAAAATCATCAAACGTATAATCCAATATCGATGCGGGTTTGCGTTTGATTAATAATTGCGGCAACGGAAAGGGTGTACGTGACAACTGTAAATTCACTTGTTCAAGATGATTCATATAAATATGACAATCACCCCCAGTCCAAATAAATTCACCCACTTCCAAATCACACTGTTGCGCAATCATGTGCATGAGCAATGAATACGAAGCAATATTAAATGGCACACCTAAAAATGAATCGGCAGAGCGTTGATACAACTGACAAGATAAACGCCCATTCGCCACATAAAATTGAAATAAGAGATGGCAAGGTGGTAATGCCATTTTGCTAATATCACCGACATTCCAGGCACTCACAATTAAACGCCGGGAATCGGGATTATTTTTAATTTGGGTGATTAGTTCACTGATTTGGTCAACGGTTTTACCTTCGGCTGTTTGCCAGGCACGCCACTGCTTACCATACACGGGGCCTAAATTCCCACTGGCATCCGCCCATTCATCCCAAATCGTCACGTTATGCTCATGTAAATAAGCAACATTGGTATCGCCTTTCAAAAACCACAGTAACTCATGAATAATACTGCGCAATGACAATTTTTTTGTTGTCACCAACGGAAATCCTTTTTGCAAATCAAACCGCATCTGATAAGCGAATGTACTGAATGTACCTGTTCCGGTACGATCGGATTTTTTGACACCGTTATCGCGAATATGTTTTAAAAAATCTAAATATTGTTGCATCGTTGCTTACTCCAATAGGCCCATACGATCATGATCAAACCCAACAAAATCATGGGGAAAGACAGTACTTGTCCTTCCGTCAACCAACCAAATGCGAGATAACCAATTTGCACATCTGGTTCACGCACAAACTCAATACTAAACCGAAATACACCGTATAAAACTAAAAACAAACCTGACACTGCCCAACGTGGCCGCGGTTTCATGGAATAAATCCACAATATGGCAAACATCACCACACCTTCTAAAAAAAACTCGTATAATTGCGATGGATGACGAGGCAAAGATCCTGCGCGCGGAAATACCATGCCCCACGGGACATCGGTGACTTTTCCCCATAATTCACCATTAATAAAATTACCAATACGACCAGCGCCCAAACCTAATGGCACCGCTGGTGCAATTAAATCGGTTAAATCCACTAAGTGCTTACCCATCTTATACGCATAAATCCATAACGCGATAATGACACCCAGCAATCCGCCATGAAAAGACATGCCGCCTTTCCAAACTTGAAATAGCAGCAACGGATTCGCCACAAAATCCGGCCATGCATAAAACAACATATAACCAATCCGGCCGCCTAAAATAATCCCCATCGCCACATAAAATAGTATGTCGGATACTTGATCAACAGTAAAACCACGTGGAGAATACCGCACCCGCCATGCTGTCACTCCCCAGCAAAGCACAAATGCAATTAAATACATCAATCCATACCAATGAATGGATAATGGACCAACATGCAAGGCAACAGGATCAATTTGTGGATAGACTAGCATATAGACTCACTTTATTTTCGTTCACATATTAGGCAGCGCCATATCCATGGCAACTAGCAGCAAGAATATCGCAAGCACTCGCTTTAATACAGAGGTTGGTAACCGATAGGCAATAGCAGCACCCAGAGGAGCAAATATCATACTGGTCACAGCAATGCCTAAAAAAGCTGGCCAATAAACAAATCCGGTACTCCATGCCAAGTGCGATGCAGAAGAGGATCCCAAGACCATAAAACTGACTGCAGCAAAAACACTAATACAAACACCGCAGGCCACAGAGGACCCTGTTGCTTCACGCAAACTCAGCTGACAGCGCAAGAGAAAAGGAATCATCATCACACCACCACCGATACCCAAAATACCGCTCAACAAACCAATCGCACCCGCAGAAAGTGCTAATGTGGATCGCGATGGCAACTGATGCGTTTGACTATCAGATGACACAGCACGGTGGCGCAAAAGATGAATAGCGATATAAAATAAAAATAGACTGAAAAATACCCGCAAATAAACTGACGGCAAATGCTGTGCCAACATCGCACCGGCGAGGATACCGACTAACAATCCTGGCAACAATTGACGAACAATATGCCATTGCACTGCACCACGCAGCATATGCACGCGTAACGAAACCAATAAGGTCACCACCAGCGCTGCTAGCGATGTACCAATCGCCATCTGCATGACATACTCTGGCGGCATCACCGCATAATGCACAAAGGTTGCCGCCAAGGCTGGCACAATAATCACGCCACCACCAATACCTAACGTGCCGGCTAATAATCCAGAAAATGCGCCAATAAATAAATACACAGTAAAATACATGACATCCCTCTTAACAGCACATGTAGCCCGTATGCAGCGCAGCGTAATACGGGTACTATTTTCCTGCTCTCACCAAACCGCCCAACCCCGCACGTTCCAATGCCAATTCCAAGTGACAGCGAATCATAACAGGACTTTCCATACCCAATACTTCTTGTAATAATTTTGCGGCTTTTTTCATACTAATTTGTCGTACCACCCACTTCATACGACTGAGCGACGACGCATTCATACTGAGCGAATCAAATCCCATCGCCAGCAATAAAATCACCGCCACTGGATCACCGGCCATTTCACCACAAATACTGACATGCTTACCTTCTTGATGCCCACCTTCGACAACTTGAATCAACGCACGCAATACGGCAGGATGCAGAGAATCAAACAAGTGCGCCACACGTGCATTATTACGGTCAACAGCTAATAAATATTGCGTTAAGTCATTACTACCCACCGATAAAAAATCCACTCGTTTCGCTAATGCACGCGCTTGGTACACCGCCGATGGCACTTCAATCATGACGCCAACTTCTGGCATGTCAATTTTATATTTTTCATCACATACATCTGCATAGGCTTTTTTTAACAATCGAATCGCTTCATCCGCTTCGCTCACATCACTCACCATCGGCAACATAATGCGTAAATTATTTAAACCTTCACTGGCACGCATCATGGCGCGCGCTTGCAATAAAAAAATATCCGGATGATCAAGCGTAATGCGAATGCCGCGCCATCCCAAAAATGGATTCTCTTCTTTGACGGGGAAATATGGCAGTGACTTATCACCACCAATATCCAGTGTCCGCATCGTCACTGGACGCGGTGCAAAAGAAGTCAGTAATTGACGATAAATCCTGCGCTGCTCTTCACTCGAGGGAAAACGATCACGGATAAGGAAAGGGATTTCGGTACGATATAAGCCCACGCCTTCTGCACCCGCTGCTAACGACAAACCAACCTCTGCACCCAACCCCGTATTCACCATGAGCATGATGCGATGACCATCCGTTGTTTCTGCTGGTTGATCACGCAATTTTTCGAGAGAGGCGTCTAACTGCTGCTCCTCTCGCGCCAAATGCTCAAACTCTTCACGCAACGACTGCCTCGGATTGACATACATCTGGCCATAATAACCATCGACAATAATTTCTTTATCTTGCAAATCTTGGATAGGAATTTCACTGACACCCATGATGGTTGGCACACCCATGGCGCGCGCTAAAATCGCAATGTGTGAACTACTCGAACCTTTAGCAGAAATCACACCGGCCAAACAACCTTCAGGCACTTCAGCCAAATCAACTGCCGTCAATTCTTCGCCAATCAAAATTGTTTTTTCATCATACTGCGGCAGTGAGCGATCGCTACGCTGCAAATAGGCTAAGACACGATGCCCCAAATCACGAATATCGGAGGCACGCTCACGCAAATATTCATTTTCTAAATTCGCTAAACGTTCCACATGCACTTGAATAACCGTGCGCAAAGCACCTTGCGCCCAATTGCCTTGTCGAATTTCCGCAATAATTTCGCCGCCTAAACTTTCGCTATCGAGAATACGCTGATAAGCCTCAAACAAAACGCGTTCGTCTTCAGGCAATGTGGGAGACAGTTTTTCGCCTAACACACGCATGTCTTCGCGAGCAGATGCCAGTGCTGTTTCTAATAAATCAATTTCTTCTTGAATGTCTTCCGGTTCGCGATCAGGCACCACATCCAAATCTGAAAGCTGAAACACAACCACACCGCGGCCAATCCCCACTCCCGGCGCACCAGGGATACCGGAGTAAGTTGTTTCTGCCGAGCTATCTTGGCTTTCAAATAAATTGACGATGGCATTGGTAGCTTCGGCGTGCGCAACAATCGCCGCTAATTGCGCAGCCAGTGTCACTAAAAATGCTTCTTCCGATTCATCATATCGACGTGGTTCATGTTGCTGGACCACCAACACACCCAACACTTGACGGTGATAAATAATCGGCGTGCCGAGAAAGGCTTTTAACGCTTCTTCATGTGCCTCAGGCACCTGTAAAAAACGCGGATGTGTGGACGCATCCGGAATATTAATCGGCTCCTCGCGCTCACCGACCAAGCCCACTAATCCTTGTGTGATTGGAATGCGAATTTTATTAACGGCTAAAGGATTCAACCCTTGCGTTGCCATTAATACATATTCACCACAACGACGATCTAATAGAAAAACCGAACACGCCTGCGTATCCAGCGCTTGGCGAATGCTCTGCACCATGATACCCAGCGCTTCACGAAAATCTTGCGCGCCAGTAACATCTTGAATAATACGACGTAGGGTTGTAAGCATAATACCCCGGCTAACATGATTTCAACTGCCCAATTTAGGTTTAGGTGTTGCTTGATCCCAAAAACGTTTTGACAACACAACGCGAGCAAACTCTTTCATTGCCAAACCATACACACGCCGTTTAAAAGCGACGACTTGCGTCAACGGGTACCAATAAGACACCCACGCCCAGGAATCAAATTCCGGACTATCGGTCGCAGCCAAATCAAACTGGGCATTATCATTGACTAATTGCAACAAAAACCATTTTTGCTTTTGGCCCACACACAAGGGCTTGGAATAATGCCTGACTAATCGTTTAGGCAATCGATATCGTAACCAACGACGCGTGCAGCCTAAGACTTTGACATCTTCTGGATGTAAACCAACTTCCTCTTTCAATTCGCGAAACATGGATTCTTCGGGAGTTTCTTCTGCTTTCATGCCACCTTGCGGAAATTGCCAAGCAGCCTTGCCAATTCTTTTCGCCAAAAATACTTGGCGCTTGGAATTCACCAATATAATTCCCACGCCTTGTCTGAATCCATCGTCATCAATCACGCAACAGTCACCTAAGCATCGAATAAAAAAGCTTTCAATTTACAAAAAATTGAATATTTATTGATTAGTTGCTTTATTTTAGAAATAATCATTTCAGTATAGCGAAACCGCATACAAATGAGAATGCAATATTACAAACTCACGAAGGCAGCATGAATAACAAAACATATTGTGATAGAAAACCTTTCTGGGTATTTATTGCACTTGGTTTAATTGCCATTTGCAGCGTGAGTACCGCTATTTTTTGCGGCAACCACCAAACTAACGCCTCGGACTTATTCCATGCCCTTTCGAACAAGGACCACACACTCGCTCACGACATTCTTTTTCAGCTACGCATTCCACATGCAACCACCGCGTTTGTCACCGGCGGCTTGTTAGCATTAGCCGGTGCGCTCATGCAAGTACTGGTACGGAATCCGTTAGCAGATCCTTATATTCTGGGTATTTCAGGTGGAGCAGGTATTGCCACATTACTTTGCATGTTACTCGGACTTAATAATGTCTGGCTCATTGGCGGCTCATGGACGGGCAGCTTACTGAGTATGTTATTACTATTTCTCCTCACCCAGAGACAACGCTTTAATCATTCACAACAGTTACTACTAACAGGCATCGCATTAGCGAGTGGTTTTTCGGCATTGATTAGTCTCATTTTATTAACCAGTCCTGATAACCTGTTGCGTGGTATGTTGTTTTGGTTAGTTGGTGATTTAAGTGCAACCCACTTACCGTTACTGGCAAGCGCTATATTGCTATTGGGTTTACTGATTAGCTTCAGTATAGCGAGAGATTTAAATTTATTAGTTCGCGGCGAAAAAGAAGCCAAAGCGTTCGGTGTCAATACCTTGCACTTACACTGGAAACTCTATTTACTCAGCTCATTATTCACAGCAACGGCTGTCACACTGGCTGGCTGCATTGGGTTTGTTGGCCTCATTACACCACACATTTTTCGCTTATTATTTGGTTATGATCATCGCTATTTACTACCCGGCAGTGTACTGCTCGGCGGTAGTTTACTCACACTTGCCGATGTCTTAGCGCGCAATGTATTTTTTCCACAAACGATTCCCGTGGGTATTATCATGGTCTTACTTGGCATCCCCGTCTTCTTATTTCTTCTCCAAAAAAGTTCTGCATCATGACATTACTTTCAACGCACCATTTACAGGTTTCTATCGCTAATCAGATAGTCTGTCGAGATCTTAATCTCACTCTACAATCAGGCGAAATTTATGGGATTTTGGGACCGAATGGCAGCGGGAAAACAACATTGCTACACACGCTTGCTAATTTACATCCTGCTGATGCGGGAGATATTTTTTTAGGTGGAAAATGCTTATCCACGCTCACCCCAAAACACATTGCGCAACAATTAGGAATTTTATTTCAAGACACAACAGCCGTGTTTGCGCAAACAGTCTTTGAGTTTTGTTTAAATGGCCGTCATCCCCATTTAGCACGCTTTGCTTTTGAAAGTGAAGCCGATAAAAACATCGCAGCCGCCGCGTTACACGCTATGCAACTTATCAAAAAATCCGCTCAATATGTCGCGACATTATCTGGCGGCGAGCGCCGGCGCTTAGCCATTGCAACACTATTAACACAAACGCCCCGGGTGTATTTATTGGATGAACCCATGAATCATTTGGATATTCACCATCAACTGCAAGTACTTCAGCACTTTAAACAACTTACTGAGACTGCAAGAGCCACTGTTGTGATGTCGCTACATGATATCAACATCGCACAGCATTTTTGTCATTCTATTATCTTATTGTTTGGTGATGGCACCTATTTGCAAGGTCCCCCATCCCTTGTTTTAACAGAAGAAAATCTTAGCCGTCTGTACCAATGCCGCCTCACGCAAAAATTTGCTGGGGCACAATCAGTCTGGCTACCGGATTATGCTCTTTAAATCAAAGCCACGACCGTGAGGGCGCGGCTCTGCCATCATCACACCCCAAATGAGTTATATGAAAAATTATTTGCTCATTTTGCATTTAATGTTATCGTCAAGAATGGTTTTCTAACATCAGACCAGTGAGAATTCAGCGATGAGCCTTAGTCGATGGGAAACAAGAAAGCAATCCCTCAACGAAAAATGGAATAAAATCAAAGCATGGACGCTGGAAAAAGCCAAAAGCAGACCGGCACGCTGGACGATGAGCGCCGTCGCTGCCCTGACGCCCACAGGTGTTGTTTATAGCGTTCTTTATAGCATTACACCTACTACGACTGCCTGGTTGGCTGTGAATATTGTGTGCTCCAGCTGCATGTTTATTGTCGCTGCTCGCATCACTTCACATCAATTGTCTTCCCAAAATGAAATCCCAGAGAAAGTCCAACAACTAGCAAAAGACACCGTTAGCACAGTGGTTGAGCAACAAAATGACAACATCAGAATAAGCAATGAGAATACGCGTGCTATCCTCGTACAATTTGCAAAAATGAAAACTGAGATTCGCCATCTACAAACAGAACGCAACCCGCCACAGCCTGCGCCTGATGCCGCTCTAGCCATTGACATCGTCGAGCCACCCTCGCCAACCAACAGCGACAATGCTGAAGAAATCCAGTTATTGGCAGAAACATACGGCATCAAACCACTAGCATTCATACGTCTAGATACAACACCGGATGTTAGCGAGCTAGAACAAAAAGATAACAGCAATGCTGACACTAACAATCCATCCATTTTTACCCAATGTTGGCGAAGCATCAGAGGCCACCGTAACCTAAGGTTATTCACAGCCGCCAACGATACCGAATTGACGCAGATACACGTACAGGGAGAATCCTCTGATGCTGATTCATATCGCTACGTCAACAGCCCAGTAAATCATCCACAGACATTGGCGCCCCAAATCATTGAGAGTTATCAACAAAGTTCAGCCACCCCCTAACGTTCGCAAAAAAGATAATTTTGTTTCGTTAAAAATCTTAAATAAAAACACAAAACAACACTTGCAAAAATACAATAGATCGCACACTATCGGGCTAGAAAGCACAATATTCAAACTAAAATAACTGTTACTTGGAAATTTTTTAATCAGCAACCTTGTTACTAATAATTCATCATCTTAATTAGGAGCCCTCCACATGCCAGCACCGACATTTCGCGCATTCGTCACTGAAGAAGCACGCATTTATAAACTCATGGAAGATACCCGTTATGATCTGCCGGTGATATCTGTACGGTCAGCAAAGGCGTCCCAATTATCCACCATAGTAGAATCAAAAAATGCGAAGGGTGAGTTACTCAATGATAGTGAACTCAACCAAGCCCTCAAGGATTTTTTAAACACAGAGATCGAGAAAGATCCCAAAATTGTTAGCTTGAAAAACGTAGTAGAGCTCGCTGACCAATATTTCCAAATAACACAAGGTCAAGCAATAGCAACAACAACAGAAGAAAAGCTTGATGACTTGCATGGCACTTATCATGTTCAATTTCAATACGTAGAAGAACGTGGTAGTTTAATAAAAATGATGCGTGAATTAGTAAACGAACGCAAAGCGAACGATGTGGCTTTAGCAAAACAATTAGCCGTTGAAGCTGAAAGAAATGCTAATCGCGTGGCGCAAACACTAGCACTCGATAATGCAAATACCCACGCTGTCGCCACGCTGAGTGAAACAGAAAAACGCCATAAAGAAGCATTAGACGCACTGAGAACAGAGCGCGATCTACAGCTTGAACAAATAGAACTTGCAGAAACATCAAATGCAAACTTGATAACAAAAATAGCTGGTCTTAGCCTAAGCCTAGAAAATATCTCCAAAAAACTAACTGGAACTCAAGCACAGCTCACTGCGGCAAATAGCAGCTTACAGGAAAGAACCTCAGAACTGAAAATGGCTACTATCAGAAACGATTCACTGGGAAAAGATCTGTTCTCTTTACAAGAAGACATTGCGAAAACTGGGGAAGCGTTGACACAAGCCAAGAATCAATTACGTAGTAAAACAGCAGAGAATGAGAAACTTGCAGAAAGAATCGATATGCTGACAGAAGAGAAGCAAGATCAAGCTGTCTATCTTGATGAAGCCACCCAGCGCATCGAGGAACTCTCCATCGAGATCGACGCCATGAGTAGACGCGATCAAATGAATGAGTCAGACTTTGAGGATCTCGCAGAAAAAAACAAAGCACTTGAAACCGCAAACAGCGACCTAACTTCTCAAATCGCGGCACTTGAGAACCAACTAACTCAACAAACATCTCAATTTAATTCTCTGAGGGGCACGCTGAAGAGCACCACGGCACAAAACAGAGAATTACGTACCAGTTTGAATAACCTTTCTGCGAAAAACGATCAGCACCGCATGTTCAAAACAGCGGAAACGCACCAAAGAAATCAACAGCAGCGAATGCTGCAAGAAGCTCAACAAAAACAGCATCAAAGCAGCACGTCAAAGCGTTCGAATAACTAATATAAACTATTGGGTGGACCCCGTTTTAAAACAGAACGGGGTAACACTGCATCACGAACCCACCCATTTTTTTATTAATTTGACCAACTGAAACAAGTTCGAGGGATCGTACGATGTCACTACTACTCGATTTATTGCAGGATGCAGTTACCGTTTATAATAATTCAATCTCACGCTTTCTTCCTTCTAACAAAGCATCACTCTTACAAGAATTATATAAAGAACACAAACTACAGTATGATTCAACTATCAATTATGAAGAAGACGATGCCGGCCAACAACTCACTCTATTTAACAACACATTAGCAAGGGCTATTCTTCAGCAAAAAGAAACCCAAACCGCCACCAACAGTAATGATGCATTATCAGCTGCATCAACAGCAGCCACATCAACATCACCACCAAAATTTGACACCCTACTCGGCATCTTAAAAACATGTGCCCACATTCAACTACACAACATCGACAAACGAACAGCCAGCCGTGAGCTTGATAAATCCAGAAACTGTTTTAAAGAAGCCGAATTCCCTGGTGCAGACAGTTTTCTCAGAAAAGTAAACCATTTCATTCATTTAACAATGCAACTTCACACACCAACAGCAGTCATTGCAGCATCATCTTCAGTCTCTGCAAGTACAATCCCCAAACAAAAAGAAACAACAAGCTCAAATGAACTAGCCGCACTCCAAGAGCAACTTGCACAACAGAAAACACTGATAGAAAAAATAGAAAAAGAAGCAGCTGAAAAACTTGCTGCACGCCAAGCACAACTTGAAAATCAAATTTTAGAATTACAAGATACACCAAATGGAAAATTACTGGGAGAAATAACAGCTCTTAAAAAAACATGCAGAGAGATCACAGCAACCAATGAAGAAAATATCAGAAAAGGGCTAGCCGCAGTTGCGAAGAAAAAAGCCGCTCGTGCTGAAATAGAAAAAAAGGATGTGCTTATCTCTGAGCATCAAAAACGCATCCAAGAATTAGAATCAGAACTCCAAACTGCCAAAGTAAAATTAGATGCACAAGAAAAATCGCTAACATCACACAAAAAAATAATCGTCGAACTAGAAAGCCGTACAGCACCACCAACACCTGCGCCAGCACCACCAGTGGCACAGTCAACCACACAAAAATTCACTCCTCTAAAACCATCATTCTCACCCAATGTGCCTCCTTTTCGGATAAACCCTCCTGCGACTTCTGGAGGAACATTGCCATTTTTTACCTCGCTGTCAGCAGCACCAACTAGTTTCAATTCCGGTTATGCTAACAACAGCTCAACGATGGTTAAACGAAAACCACCAGGCCAAGGATAACAAGAAGGTATAAAAAATCATGTCAATTCGTGTATTAATCAATGGTGCCAACGGCCGCATGGGCAAAGCATCTGTCGCCGCCATTACAGCAGATCCAGAACTGGAACTCGTTGGCACCACATCGCGTGGCGATGATTTAGCAAATGCTATCAAAAAATCGCATGCCGAAGTCGTTGTTGATTTTACCAATGCAGAAGCTGTTCAAGAGAGCACTCGAACTATTATTGCTGCCAATGCGCATCCAGTGATTGGTACCAGTGGTTTGCTCATGCCACAAATTGTAGAATTTCAAGCAGCATGCAAAAAAGCACAGCTCGGCGGCATCATCGCACCCAATTTTTCGTTAGGTGCCGTACTACTCATGAAACACGCGCAAGAAATCGCAAAATATTTTTCGCATGTTGAAATTATTGAAATGCATCATGATGGCAAATTAGATAGCCCATCAGGAACGGCGCTGCGCACTGCTGAAATGCTAGCGGTTAATTTCAAGCCCGCACAAACCACAAAGAAAACCAAAGAAACCATTCCAGGTGCACGCGGTGCTATGCATCATCAAATTCCCATTCACTCTGTTCGCTTACCGGGATTGGTCGCGCATGAACAAGTGATTTTTGGTGACACCGGCGAAACCTTAACACTACGTCATGATTCGATTGATCGTATTGCGTTTATGCCGGGTGTTAGACTTGCTTGTAAGAAAGTCGTGACGCTGAAAGAATTAGTGTATGGCTTGGAGCATGTGTTATAAATAATTTTTAAATTCCCCCTCACCCGCCGCTACGCGTCGACCTCTCCCACAAGGGGAGAGGTTAATAGCATCCACAAACATATTTTACCTCTCCCCTTGTGGGAGAGGGTCAATAGCATCCGCAAACATATTTTATCTCTCCCCTTGCGGGAGAGAGGTTAATAGCATCCGCAAACATATTTTACCTCTCCCCTTGTGGGAGAGGGTCAATAGCATCCGCAAACATATTTTATCTCTCCCCTTGCGGGAAAGAGGTTAATAGCATCCGCAAACATATTTTACCTCTCCCCTTGTGGGAGAGGTCGACGCGTAGCGGCGGGTGAGGGGTTTTACAAACAATTATAAAAAAACAGTCGCCATGAAAAAATTAAATCATTTTAAGAAATCCCTACGCACATCACAAACAGACGCCGAAAATAAATTATGGTATCACCTAAGAAACCGAAACCTGCACGGAGCAAAATTCAGAAGACAACACATTTTAAGAAATTACATTGTTGACTTTGTCTGCCTCGAGCAAAAACTCATTATTGAACTTGACGGCTCACAACATGCAGAACAAATAACCTATGATGAAACACGCACACAAATACTCAAAAAAGATGGCTTTCGAGTAATCCGATTTTGGAATAACGACGTATTAGAAAATACAAATGCAATACTAGAAATGATATACCACGCATTAAACCCGCATCCCACAAAAAAGGGCATCCAAGATGCCCTTCTGATGACAACAAATAATATAAATTAACGACCATCTTTGTAATAAGTCGTATCGGAGTTATACATTCTTTGTGGTGTAACTGAAGAACAACCAATTAAAAGAGACCCTAAGACCATCGCACACACTAAGCTAGCGAATTTACTCATTGTCGTGCTCCTTAAAATTTGTGAAATAACAACTTCGATTATACGCCTATTTACAACTCAAATAATTGGTTACGTATTGATACGATTTCAACCTATTGTTTTATAAGTCATATCAATAAATATTTTTTATATGGACTAAAAATAGCCAAACCTGTGCGGTATAATTAATAAGTAACCTCCTTCTATTTTTAGCCTAGAGGTCTGTGCAATGAGAAATGGGTTTATATCTTGTTGTGCGAAACTAATGCTTACAATACTGTGTGTCGCAGTGCCCCTTAGCTATGCCAATAATCAAGCTATGTTGCTCAAGGTCAACCAAACTATCAATCCAGCGAGCGAAGCATATATTCTGCAGGGCTTACACGATGCCGCCGATCAGCATGCCGATATTCTCATCATTCAATTAGACACACCCGGCGGCCTCTCTACTTCTACCCACAACATAGATAAAGCCATTTTAGCGTCACCTGTTCCCGTTGTAACTTACGTTGCGCCAACCGGTGCACGTGCAGCCAGCGCTGGAACTTTTATCTTATATGCCAGTGCAATTGCTGCTATGGCGCCCGGCACGAATCTTGGCGCCGCATCCCCTGTCAGTATCAGTCCTGAATTAGACACATCGATTAAAAACCAAATTGCGGCAAAAAATCTCTCGACACTGGAACACAAAACAATGAATGATGCTGTAGCCAATATTCGTAGTCTTGCAGAATTACATCATCGCAATAGCACATGGGCTGAATTGGCTGTGCGCGAGGCAGCTAGTTTATCTGCGCAACAAGCCTTGCAAGCACATGTTATCGATATTATCGCGACAGATATTCCTGACTTGCTCAACCAACTGAATAATCGCAAAGCCATTGTGAATGGCAGAGAACACACCTTACAAACAGATCACCTTCACATCACCACTATCAATCCTGACTGGCGTTATCAATTTCTGGCGATTATCGCCGATCCCAATATGGCTTATATTTTACTTTTAATCGGTATTTACGGTTTGTTTTTTGAATTTTACAATCCTGGACTCGTGTTGCCGGGTGTTGTTGGCGCTATTTCATTACTGGTCGCACTCTACGCTTATGAATTATTACCCGTGAATTATGCTGGATTTGCATTACTCTTGCTGGGCATCGCATTTCTTGTCATTGAAATTATTATTTCAAGCTTTGGCATACTGGGCTTAGGAGGGCTCATTGCCTTCGTGACAGGCTCTATTTTACTATTAGACATCCAAGGACCTGGTTATCAAATAGCATGGTCACTTATCATCATGATGACAATCTTCACGCTTGGATTTTTTATCATCGCTATCAGTACAAGCATCCACGCGATGAAAAAAGTCGTAGTAACAGGTCAGGAAGCCCTCATTGGCTCAGAAGGAATCGTGGTAGAATACGTAAACCAACAATCGTATGTCAGAATTCACGGCGAAAATTGGTTAGCACACGCAGAACAACCACTGACTGTTGGGCAATCTATCCGAGTATTGAAATTATCAGGCTTAACACTGACGGTGGAACCCATTTACAAAGTACACACACGCTCAATTAGTCACATTATGGATTAAGGAGTAACCACATGATCGAGCTATCCGCCCTTTGGTATTTACTTATACCCCTGGCTATTCTGCTTTTTATCAGCTTAAAAATATTACGCGAATATGAACGCATCGTCGTCTTTACATTGGGGCGCTTTACGAGTGTCAAAGGACCCGGCTTAGTCATTGTCATTCCCTTTATTCAACAGACAGTACGCATGGATTTACGAACCATTGTTTTTGATATTCCACCCCAAGATGTTATTTCTCGCGATAACGTCTCTGTGCGCGTGAATGCAGTGGTGTACTTCCGCGTTATAAAACCTGAAAATGCCATTATCCAAGTCGAAAACTACATGGAAGCGATCAGCCAATTATCACAAACAACCTTGCGCTCCGTGCTGGGACAGCATGAACTCGATGAAATGCTCGCAGAACGCAACAAACTAAATTCGCATATTCAGCAAATATTAGATGAACAAGCCGAAACCTGGGGAATTAAAGTAGCGACTGTCGAAATCAAACATATCGACTTAAATGAGAGCATGATCCGCGCCATTGCCAAACAAGCAGAAGCAGAACGTGAACGTCGCGCCAAAGTCATTCACGCCGAAGGTGAAATGCAAGCCGCACAAAAATTATTTGAGGCTGCCAACATTCTCGCACAACAACCGCAAGCATTGCAGTTACGGTATTTGCAAACGTTATCAAACATTGCAGAAGAAAAAAACTCGACGATTGTGTTTCCGTTGCCGATGGAGATGTTTTCGGTGTTTCAGAAGATGGTGAAATAGTGATAACGTCACAAAACAAATTGAAAATATCCCCTCTCCCACTTGTGGGAGAGGGCTAGGGTGAGGGTGCCGATGTTCTGCACACTCAAGATCTTTGCAACGTCAAGACCCTCATCCCCAACCCTTCTCCCACCAGCGGGAGAAGGGAAATGAATCATTCAACAACAGGCTTATAAACCAAATCCAACTCGCGCGCCGCCTTCACTTCATCCAAACGTCGCACGGGTAAATTATGCGGCGCATTTTTCAGAATAGCCGGATCGGTTTTCGCTTCTTGTAAGACTTGAATCAATGCATCAGCAAATGCATCCACCGCTTCTTTGGATTCGGTTTCTGTGGGTTCGATTAACAAACACTCGGGTACCAACAGTGGAAAATACATCGTTGGCGCATGGAAATCATAATCCAACAAGCGCTTCGCCACATCCAATGCAGAAATATGCAATTCTTTTGCTTCTTGTTTTAACGTGATAATAAATTCATGACTGGCACGACGTTTTGGATAGGCTGGCGTAAATCCTGCTGCTTTCAAACGTGCTAACAAATAGTTCGCATTCAACGTCGCAAACTCCGCCACGCGATGCATGCCGTCTTTGCCGAGCAAACGTGCATACATATAAGCACGCAACACAATACCGGCGTTACCCATAAAAGTAGACAGACGTCCTATCGTTTGGGGACAGTCTTTTTCGGTAAGCCAACGATAAGCATCGCCTACTTTCGCGACCATCGGCGTTGGTAAGAAAGGTACTAAACGTTCACTGACGGCAACAGGGCCGCCACCTGGACCGCCACCACCATGCGGTGTCGCAAATGTTTTATGGAGATTGATATGCATCACATCAAAACCCATATCACCCGGACGCACTTTCCCTAAAATTGCATTTAAGTTAGCACCATCGTAATACAACAAACCACCCGCTTGGTGAACCATTTTTGCAATGTCTTGAATTTTTTCTTCGAACACACCCAGTGTCGATGGGTTCGTTAACATAATCCCCGCCGTTTGCGGCCCTAATGCGGCACGCAATGCGTCAATATCTACATTGCCATCTGCATCGGTAGGAATTTCTCGTACTTTATAACCACATTGCACAGCAGAAGCCGGATTCGTACCGTGTGCTGCATCTGGCACTAAGATTTCAGTACGGGCAACATCGCCACGCGCTTGATGATACGCGCGAATCATGGCCACACCCGCAAACTCACCTTGCGCACCCGCCATGGGTGTCAACGAAACACCTTTCATGCCAGTAACTGTTTTCAGAATTTCTTGCAACTCATAAGCACACGACATAAAACCTTGGCTATGCACATCCAATGACAAGGGATGATGCTGCAAAAATCCATCCAAAAATGCTAAGCGATGCACACCGCGCGGATTGTATTTCATGGTGCAAGAACCCAATGGATAAAATTGCGTATCAATCGAGAAATTACGGCGCGACAAGCGGGTATAATGACGCACAGCTTGTAATTCAGATACTTGTGGCAAGAAGGGTTGATCATCACGTAGTAAATGCGCGGGAATATCTAACGTCACATTCACATCGCGTGGCTGTTGTGCCGCTGCACAGCGGTCTTGCTGGGATTGCTCAAAAATCAACATAGACATAACGAGTTACACTCCTTTCTCACAATCCACTAGTGTTTTTTTTTCGAATGCAGCATGCACCCCTTTCGACTTACTCAACACCTGTTGTAATTTCTCTGCGTATTTGGCGAAATCCGCGCTTGTTTTAGTTTCGGTTGCGCACACCAACACACAATTCCCAAGCTCTGGATACACATGATTCAAAGCATAGCCGCCTTGAATATTGAATTTGGCTAACTCACTTAACACCGTATCAACAGACTGTGGCAACCGTAAAACGATTTCATGCAGCATTGGGCTAGCGAATACAACTTCAACACCGGGAATAGCCGTTAACACATCGCGTAACGCATGCGCATTTTGATAACAAGCTAATGCAGTTCGGCGCAAGCCTTGTGGACCCATTAAACTCATGTAGATTGTGCTCGCTGTGACTAACAAACCTTGGTTAGTACAAATGTTTGAAGTGGCTTTGGCACGACGAATATGTTGTTCGCGTGCTTGCAGTGTTAACACAAATCCTTGCTTACCATCTGCATCCACCGTACGTCCAACAATGCGGCCTGGCAATTGACGGACAAATTCTTTTTTACAACATAAGAATCCATAATAAGGCCCACCGGAAGCCAATGGCACACCTAATGGTTGCCCTTCGCCGCACGCAATATCGGCACCGTTCTTGCCCCACTGCCCTGGCGCTTTCAACAACGCCATTGCCATGGGATTCACTACTGCAATCGCTATTGCTTTTTGTTCATGCGCCCAATTTGTCAATGCATCGACGTCTTCGATCACACCAAAAAAATTCGGTTGTGGAATCACTAATGCGGTAATGTCATTGGCGTATTTTTGCAAAGAAGCAACCGCTGTTGTGCCTGTACGTGGATCAAATGGCACTTCAATAATTTCAATTCCTTGCTGACCCACAATCGCGCGCACGACATCACGATAATGTGGGTGCACCGTGCGCGGCATTAAAATACGATAATTTTTGCTATTTTTATTCGAACGTGCTGCCATTAATACTGCTTCAGCAAGCGCTGATGCGCCGTCATACAAAGACGCATTCGATACATCGAGCGCCATCAAACTCGACATCATCGTTTGGTATTCATATAACAATTGCAGCGTGCCTTGACTTGCTTCCGCCTGATACGGGGTATACGCGGTTAAATATTCGCCGCGACTGGTGACATCCCACACAGCAGCAGGAATATGATGTTCATAAGCACCTGCACCAATAAAACAAAGCAAATCACTGTCTTGCTTCGCACGTTCACGCATCAAGCGTGTCAATTCCATTTCGGTTAACCCATCTGGAATAGAGGCTAAGCTTGCGCCGCGCAAACTAGCTGGAATTTCATCGAATAAATCATCGATTTTATCAACACCGATGGTTGCCAACATCGTTTGCACATCGTGTTTGGTGTGTGGAATAAATGGCATATCTTCAAACCTCGCGAACTTTCAGCACAGCGTATCCGCTAAATCTATTGGTGGACACGCTGCGCTTTGTCCACCCTACGGTCTACGACAATTTATTAATGTGCTTCTGACGCAACGACTTTGGAATACTCATCCGCAGATAATAAATCTTTTAATTCACTTTCAAATGGGCGAATGCGAAATAACCAGCCTTTGCCATAGGGGTCTTCGTTAATGAGTTGTGGATTCTCGAGAAGAAGCTCATTGATTTCCACAATCTCACCCGATACGGGACTATAAACGTCAGCCGCTGCTTTAACCGACTCAACCACGGCGACTTCTTGACCCGTTTCAAAACTACCTTCCAATTCTGGTAACTCCACATACACCAAGTCACCTAGCATGGTTTGCGCATGATCCGTCACGCCAACTGTCAGAAGATCATCTTCATCCTGACGCACCCATTCATGTGAATTAGAATATTTTAATGATTTTGGCACACTACTCATTTTCGCGCTCCGTGATATGACTAAATGTTTTTTTACCTTGTTTGACAAAAGGTGGCTTGATGACTTGAACTGGCACTTGTTTACCGCGCATATCCACCAAACAATGCTGACCCACTTGTGCAGGGACACGTGCCAAGGCAATACCTTTGCTGAGTGTCGGTGAAAAACTACCGCTGGTAATTTCACCTTCACCAAAACCGTCGACAATCACTTTTTGATGATTGCGTAATACACCTTGGCCTTCTAATACTAATCCCACCAATTGCTGTTTTACGCCATTATGTAGCTGTTTTTCTAGAGCAGTACGGCCAATAAACTGGCGATCAGTCGGATCAAATGCCACTGTCCACGCTAAGTTGGATTCGAGCGGTGTCACTGTTTCATCCATGTCCGCGCCATATAAATTTAAACCGGCTTCAAGACGCAATGTATCACGCGCACCCAGACCGCATGGCTTAATATCTGCCGCTAATAACTTTCGCCAAAATGCAGGCGCTTCTGTCGCTGGTAAAATCACTTCAAAACCATCCTCACCTGTGTAGCCAGTGCGAGCAATAAAATAATGATCGAGTTCAGCAGCATGAAATACTTTTAAATTTAAAATTGTTTGCGCTTGATCAGGGGAAAATAGCGTTGGAATTTTTTCTCGAATGTGCGGGCCTTGAATTGCTAACATGGCGCAATCATCACGCACGGTTAAGGTCAGCTCAAAACTATTGGCTTGTTTAGTTAACCAGGCTAAATCTTTTTCCCGTGTGCCGGAATTGACAACAAGGCGATAAAAATTATCTGTCATTTTATAAACAATCAAATCATCAATCACACCGCCTTGCTCATTCAACATGCACGTATATAACGCTTTGCCTGGCACTAAGCGATCGATATTATTGGCAACTAAGTAACGTAAATAATCTGCAACAGCAGGGCCGTGCAAATCAACAATGGTCATGTGTGATACATCAAACATGCCCGCCTGTTGACGAACTTGATGATGCTCTTGAATTTGTGATCCATAATGCAACGGCATATCCCAACCAGCAAAATCCACTAGCTTAGCTTGGGCTTCGACGTGACATTGGTATAGTGGTGTTCTTTTTCCCATAAAACTCCCTTTACAGCGCCTTTCAAACCGAGACGAGCAGGGGAGTATAACGCTTGCTAAGAAAAAATTGAAGGATCAAATCGCAATGTAATTTTGCCATGGTGATTTGGAATATAATAGTGCAGCATGTGCACATTTATAACAATAGATATTAAAAAATCCGCTAAAAGCTTAAGACTATCTTAAGCTTTCTCCATTTAAGATGCGTAAAGGACATGACTAACCCAAGGATGGTGCAACATGCCGTTAAATGCAGAACAACGCCAGGTAATTAATCAGCATATCGAGCATTTTTTCTATGAATTAAAAACGGATTCAGCCGCGCTCAAGAATCTGCGTGCCGCCTTAGAGAAACCGTTCGCAGCGACTCCCGCCGAAGCAAAAGAAGTCGAAGAAAAATCCGCTGCAACAGACACCTCTTTTAACGAACTCAGCACATTATTATCTACGGCGCAAAAAACCTTTAAAACAAATAAAAAACGCAGAATTACATATAAAAAAAAGGGTGAGGATGGCAGCGATATTGAATGGATGGATGATATTCCAATTACATTTGAAGAATTAAATCCCGACCCAACCACCGTTCAAGATGCCACTGAATATATTATTTTTTACAGTCTTTGTTGTTTGCAATTTCATCTCGAACAACCGAACAACGATGATTTCGATTTAGAGGCATGGTTAAAAACACCCGGACGCGGCATCACGCCAGAAGAATTAAGTGCACCCTGGCAATCACGCAAATGGCTCGAGCGAATCTGCACGGATAAAGCATTCGAGCGCAACCAGTGGGATATCAAGTCAACACTCACTTTACTGGATCAACATAAAAATACAGATCTGTTTAAGACTCCACCCGCTGCTAATGAAGACTTTGGAGAGTTCGACTGGAATCTACCAGAACTCAACAAGAGAACGTATCATGCAGAAATACGCTACAATGAACACAATATCAGAGACGCTGCTGGCAAGATTACGAAAATCATTCCCTCCTTAGATTTAGTAGTACAAGCAATTGTGTCACCTGACTTAACACTGACACATGTTTTACCCAGTTTTAAACCTTTTCCAAACGCCTTTGCCGTTCCCAATGAAACGCCAGAACAACGCAGAATTCGTGACCGGCGAAATCATCGCACCCAAGAGAAGATTAAAGCAGAAGCAGCTGTGATTGCCGAAAGAGAAGCCATCAAGCTCATCCTCAGTCATTTAAAACCAATTAAAGAACCTGATCCATTGCCTATTCCTTCATCCAATGCATCGGTAAGCGCTCCATCACTACAACAACTTGCTGAAAGCAGTCTTGCTCTATCGGATGATGATGCTAACGAACTGGATGGAGCATTTGTTGCCGAGTACGCAGCACTTCATTCTGATGCCGATGAAAATGTAGACTTCATGGCCCGTGATGCAGGACACACCCCTCCGGCGCCTGATGTTAGTCATGTTGCAGCAGACTATGCAGACAGCGCATCGGCAAACATACCAGTAGCAGCACAATCTGTTGCAAGCTCTCCTGCAGCGTCCGTTGCAAACAATCCACCCGCCTCCGATGCCAGCAGTATTGCTAGCATCCTAGCATCACTGCGCCTTGCTGATGTCAATGCAGCAAATAATGTCGTCGCTCAAGATCTCCGTCATGCTTTGCTCGCCAGCATCCAAGATGAGCCCGATAATGATCTGCCAGGTATGAAACTACTCACATACCAATTTTATTATGATGAAGTGCAAGCCAATCGCCTCTCGCTCATCGGTCTTGAAACATTTTCACCCGAGGAAACGGATAATCTTGTCGATGATACTGTGCGCTCGTTAATTGCAGAAGGTCACTTAACGATTGATCAAGGCATGGGAATCAAACCACACGTCAACGAATTGCTACAGAATACTTATTATCGCCTAGAATTCATAGCAAAGCGACTCACGCTAGCTCGTCTTGACGCTTTTTCACCCGAAGACGCTGACAATCTTGTTGAGGATAGTATCTGTTCACTTGTTGCAAATGGTCACTTAACCATTGATCAAGGGGCGAAGGTCAAGCCACACATAAAAAAATTACTGGCGACAACACCCTATTACATCCAACACATCCACAAACATCCTGAAGAGTTACATTTACTTCTTAACGCCACACCAGAACAAGCATCCTTTTTAAGCTTGCCCAGCGTGACTAACCTACAAACACACAACAAAATGCTGCTGCAAACAGCATTCATGATACAACCTCTTGCTCATCCTATTTTTAAAGAGTGGACTTATGCCCGTTACTTGCTTGAGCATCCAGAAGCGATTCCTTTGCTATTCAACATCACGCTCGCTCAGCAAGAGAACTTATTAAATGAAACAATCAAAGAAATGATTGCACGAGCATTAATGCCCTTCACTTTTGCTTTAATGCTGACAGCCAAACAACGAGAATTCATTGCTCATAAAAACTTTCAGCGGCTATTTTTAGTAGGAGAAGAATCTTATTTGCTGCTGACAAAAATCACGGATGAAACTATCGATAAACTCTTACAACCGAAAATAAACACCCTCATCGAAAGCAAGATGTTATCTGCTCAACAGGCAATACGTTTTATCACTGCATTAACACCATTACGCATTCAAGTATTTGAAACTGAACCTTACACGTCACTACTAAAAGAACATAAAGACAGCGAGCCGCATCTACTCATGCTGCTTCCAGAAGACGATCTCCCTCGCTTACTCCGGCCACCCATATATGAGCTAATCAAATCCAACATAATGAGTCTACCTGAAATTATTGATGCCTCAGACAAATTATTAGAATTTATTTGTGGAGATCGTACAAACCTTCTACTTCACAGTAAAAAAATAACCTCAAAACAAGTAGCTAGCTGGGAAAAAATCACATGGCTGCAAATCGAATCCAATGCCAACGCCTATTTATCTTTATTTCATAATACTGACAATAATCAACAGCCTGATTACATCCCCCTAAAAATATGGAGTGAATATCTTCACAGACGCATACTGAAGACTTACCAAACGCATCTAAAATCGAATAGTGTATCTCCCGATGTAGCAATCCGAATTAAAGCACACATCATTGCTACAAGCGAAAAAATTTCTGAAGAGGCACTTTGCAATCAAACTATTGCTTTATTTCTTCAATCCCTACTTCAAGAGACGCCGTTTAATTTACAACATCTACCGTCCACTCGCCGACCTTTCATCTACAATAATATTATCACTACCATAGAAAATGCGATGAAAAACCCAGCACCTGATTGGCGATCCACACTCGATAAGGTGGTGCAATATGCGCAGCAAGGTGTTGATGCAATAAAGACAAAAGTAACATTCGACCCACCCCAACAAACACGATTCAATCCTCAAAAACTTTTTTCGCGCACACCCGAGGATATTGCCCATTATTGCAAACAACTTGTGCATGCCGGGGGCTTCTTACAGTCAAGAAACCGTATTCTAGCGCCTACCTTCGATGTCGATATCAAACCCGACAGTCCGCCTAGTCTACGCAGATCCGTTTCTAGATAATGCTTTCGCTAAAGATGAGGTAACACATATGCCATTAAACCAAGCGCAACGAGACTACATTACTCCGTATATTGAGCACTTTTTTTATGATTTATCCACCGATCACGACACTATAGCTAGTCTTAAAAAAGCGCTCGAAAAACCACTGATCCCGGCATCCGCAGAACAAAAAGAACCTGAAGAAAAATCATCTGAAACAGATCTGGATTTTAGTCAGCTCCAAAATTTTATCAAAAATACACCCGAACAAATCAAGAAAAAGAAAATATATATAGAAGCCAGTAAAAAAGATGAAGAAAAAGCATTAGAAGACTTAAATCCAGAACCTATCACTATCCATGATGTGACCGAATATATTATTTTTTATAGTGTATGCTGCTTACATTTTCATTTAGAACAGACTGAAGATGACTTTAACCTAAATAACTGGCTGAAAAAGCATAATATTACCGAAGCAGAATTAAACACACCGTGGCAACCACAAAACTGGCTAGAAAAAACCGGCACCATCGAAAAAGTAGAAAACGCAACCGGCTGGAACATCAACATGCTTCTAGCACTACTACACAATAAAAATAATTTAGCTTTTCATTCTGTTGAACCTGAGGGTGAATCTGACTGGACCTTGCCTGAATTAAAAGGCCGTAACTATAGCGCCCAAATAATCCCGCAGACATACACACCCACCGACAAAGATGGCAACCCGCTACCGGAGACAACAGCACTCGATGTGGAAATTCAAGTTTATATTTCACCTGACAGAACGTTAAAGCGTGTTTTTTCTGATGCCACACCTTATCCAAAAGCTAAACCACCTGAGCCAAATGAAACACAGGCAGAGCGTCATAGTCGTATCGCTAACAATACTTGGCGACACGATGATGCGAAAGAAACATTAGAAATATGTGCCGAAAGTTACGCAACCGACATAATTGTTAATTATCTGAAAACTATCGGCATCGCCGCACCGCCCAAATCACCCACCCTCGCAGCGTTATTATTAGAAGATTTCCCCCTGTTATCTGGCCATGCACCTGATGCAAGCAGCGCGGCTTCACCCATAGTTGAGAAATCTGGCCCTGGCAGCGTAGCAATGCAAATGCTACCAGCAGACATTGACATCCTCGCGCTAGGCTTGAAACTACTCACGTATCAATTTTATTTTGATGAATTTAAAGCAGGACGCCTCAGCGCTTACACACTGGAAAGCCTTTCAGAAGAGGAAACCACGCTCCTCACCGACGACACTATTCGCGGTTTAATTGAACACCATGACTTAACTATTCTTGGAAGCTTGGCGTTAAAGCCATCCGTAGCGGCAGTATTAAAAGATACACCCTATTACCTGAGTCACATACTCCAGCATCCCGAGGATTTAGAACGTCTTAAAAACATCGATGATGACAGAGCGCGTTTTTTAAAGTCGTTAATTACCAATCTACTAATCCAAGGTAAAATGCTGCTGCAAACAGCATTAACTATTTCACCCGTAGCTTTTCCTCTCTTTACGCGTGTCAGCTATGCAAACTATATCTCTCAACATCCCGAAATCATTCCATTACTGCAAAATCTATCGCTAGAACAGCAGCAATTTCTGTTACACGAAACCATCATTGACATGATTGAACGTGAGCTATTAACATTACCAACTGCTTTACAACTCACTACAGCACATGCACCCATTATCACACATGAACTGTATAAGCCTGCATTCTTATCTAACAAACAATTATTTGAATCACTGAGTTGTTTCAACGATAAGAAAATAGCATTATTATGCGACCAAGATATTCTCGATTTAATTAAATTAAAAATTTTACCCGCAGAAAAAGCATTATCCTATACGGAAGAACAACTGAAACTTCACATTCAAAAAAATACGCTACTCTTACTACGAAGAAGAAAATTATCCACGAAAGTTGTCGCCAAATTTACCTCCGGCTTTTCTTATGTTGTTGAATCAGAGCCCTATGGTCGGTTTTTACGAGATCATAACGATAACAAGCCTCACCCTTTATTTTCATTGCCTGACGAAACACTCAAGCAATTACACTGGATATCTGTGCGCAATCTCATGATTGCCAAGGTTCTTCATATTGAAGATATAACTTCCGCAGAACCTAACTTCACAAATCGTCTTTGCAATGATTCAATTTATAATCTTTTAATCGAAAAGAAAATATCAGCCAAACAAGTCGCAAAACTGACGGAAGCTACCGCACAGAAAATTGAAGCAAATAGAGACATTTACTATTGGCTAGCAAACAGTAATGACTACAACGAAAGCGATGACTATATCCCATTCAAAGTATGGAGCAAAATCCTCTGTGATGACTTAATTAAAGCCTTTCAGAAAGAAAAACCGTCTCTTGAATATCCGCATACACATACTAATGACAGAGCAAATTCCATAGCCACCATTGAAAAAATTTCAGAAGACGTTTTACGCGCAAAAACTATCGCGCTCTTTATGCAACATATTGCAGAACAAATAGCCGAGAAAATACGCGCAACGCCTGTCGAACAAATTGATGCTATCTATCCCACTATTCAACAAACCATTGCTACTGAGAATAGCAAAGCAGAACCCAACTGGCTGGAAGCATTTGCAACTATTGCCGAAGAAGCTGATCAACGACTACAGGTTGCTAAAAGCGCCGCATTCAAAGCGAAGTTGCGCCCAGCTGCATTAGGAATTTTTTCAGCATCGTCGTCATCGTCAAGCTCACCACCAAAACCGGCTGAGGACTTTTGCACCCGCCTCATTCATATGGCTGGTTTCTTGCAACCAACGGCACCAGAACAAAAACAAGCCGCTGAGGAGCAAGAGCAAGCTCTTAATAGCCCTCGGGTAACACACTAATGATCCTTAACCTGTCATGCCAACATGTTCTTAACTGGTATTGCAAACTTGTCTTATTGTTGGCATGGAAATTACAGTAATTTAATTATTGCTCTCTTGTTAATCAATCAACTGTATTGAAATTAAAGACTTCATGCAAAAAAAGCAAATAGTTGCTGAATTGTTGATTAACCTATTGTAGGATATAGTTCGTTGCTTAGCGTCTCTTGTTCTATCCGGACGATAGAGATTAGAGATATATCGGGATCTGGTAGTACACCGTATCACGAGCTGAAAAACTAGCTTTAGTTGTGTATCACTAGATTATGAATTATTGAAGTATATAGTAACTATAACGGACTTGATATTGGAGAAAACCATGTTTAAAAAATTATTAATTGCAAGTGTTGTATTAGCCGCCAGCACAGGTGTTGCTTTTGCAAGCCATCATCATAACGGCGACTATAAAGGCGAACAGGCTGCTCCTGTTACCTATAAAGATCAACAACCATGCCCCACCTATACTTATTTGACGGGTGGTTATCTTGGTGCAAGCGTTGGTCCTAGAGTAAATGTTGCAGGCTCACCTCTTGCTTATGAAGGAATAGAAGGCACCATCTTTGGTGGTTATGGCGCTATGGTAGCTCCAAGCTTCCATCTTGCTGGTGAATTATTCGTTCAAGATAGCGCTAACGTTAAAGATTTCAAGAGCGCAGGCAATTTAACCGGCGTAAGATCCTCTTGGGGTTTTGGTGCTAGCATCTTGCCAGGTTATATGATCAATGATCATGTATTAGGCTTTGTACGCGCTGGTGTAGTCAGAACAAGATTTAGTGATACAGGCGTTAGATCTAATGCTACCGGCTGGCAGTTGGGTGCGGGCATGCAAACTAGCGTTTATGAAAACCTTGATGTTCGCGGTGAATACGTGTTCTCAGACTACCAAAAAATTACATCAATTGGTCGTCCGGTAGCACATCAAGTTAATGTAGGCTTGGTTTACAAGTTCTTGTAAGTCGGATCTGCATGTTGTAATTTAGGGAGGTTAAATTTTTGTGTGTTTCAATACACATAGAGAATTTCACCTCCACTAAGCTCTAATCACACCAACACCCAAAACACAATCTAGATTTTTCTGCCATTGCCGCGATAATCCACTGTGCGATTATCTTGGCTGGAGTGCTGTCTCATCAGTATTAATGGCCGGTCTCTTAATTTTTCTTTTTAGATAATCGATGACAGGCAGCTCATATAGCTTGTAGTACAAGCAACCTATAGCAACGCTTGTAAACAATACAAATAACGTTTGTATTGTAAATCGCGCAATAGGGTACTGTTGCAAACCAACATGTTGTGCAACACGCAAGAGTATGGATATAAGTGTATTATGCGTCAGGTATATTGAGTATGATGCGCCACCCAGAAATACAAACAGATTGGGGAACCGTAACGGTTTCATAGACTCTATTTTCACTAAACCTGAAATAATAAGCGCAGAAAAAACCGCGTATAGGGTAGCGTTAGTCATTTTGCTTAGATTATTGAAATAATCCTCGTGTACACCACAAGCCAAAAACCCAAGGACGCCTAACAATAATATTGCCCGTGGTGCGGGAATGTAGTCACCCCACTTTTTAACCGCATAAGCCACTAAACAGCCCATTAAGAATTGAGCACTATAAAGACTCAAAGCAAATTTTAAAAAACTGGCTGATGGCGTCAAAACATTCAAATTAAACAGCGTTATTAACCCGATCCACACAGCAAGCAATGCTACCCCCATTTCCGAGCTAATAATAAAAGTCGCAAAGAACAGGTAAAAAATCATTTCATACTGCAACGTCCAAGCAACTGCAACAATCGGTTCATGATCATATGATATTAAAAAAACGTTTTTCAAGAAAGCGAGGGGGGTGATTGATGTATGTTGACCATGGGAGGCTCCACCAAAGAAAACATATAACATAGCAAGAACAGCCAATACAGACCAATAAGCTGGCAAAATTCGCGTTAGCCGCTTACCTACATATTTTCTCAGGTCAACATAAGTACCATCCATATCTCGCCAATGGGTATAGCAAATAATGAAGCCACTTAATACGAAAAAAAAGCTTACGCCGGAACGGCCAAAATTAAAAAAAGAGTTGAATAACTCATGGCCTAGAAAAATTTTTGACTGCACAGAAAAATGACAAAGAACCACCAGTAAAGCAGCAATTGCACGACAAACCTGCAATGAATCCAGTCTATTACGTTCCATCGTATCGTAATCCATCCTCTCAAGGGATGACAATTGTAGCACATGGATCGAATTTAAAATAATTCTGGTAGACATATTTTACTATTTTTTTCATTAAAGTTTAGTTGCGTCTAGGTTTTTTAACCCATAACATGATCATCTTTCATCGTGTACTTCTCTGTGTATTAGGGGCAATAAATGCAAATCAAAGTCAGCGATTACATTGCAGAATTCTTACGTGCTCAAGATATTAAATGCATTTTTGAAGTAGCTGGCGGCATGATTACGCACATCCTTGATTCATGCTATCGCATTGGTAATATAAACATCATCAGTGTTCATCATGAACAATCAGCTGCTTTTGCTGCTGATGCCTATGGGCGATGCACAGGCAAGCCTGGCGTCGCTCTCGCAACAAGCGGTCCTGGCGCCACAAATCTTTTAACCGGTATTGCGAGTTGTTATTTTGATTCATCACCTGGTTTATTTATTACAGGCCAAGTGAATACCCACGAACAAAAAGGTACACGCAATATTAGACAGTTGGGATTCCAAGAAACAGATATTTTAGCCATGGCCAAACCCATCACTAAAAAATGCTTCAAAATTGAAACTCCAGAACAGATTGAATCTACTTTTAAAGAAGCCTATGAGTGCGCCATCAGTGACAGACCAGGTCCTGTGTTAATTGATTTACCAATGAATATTCAAAATGCTAAAATAAACATGTCTGAAATTATGCCTATTGAGCGAAAAAAACCAATCACGCATTCGCTTACCCAGCAAATAAATTCACTGTATGAAAACATAAAAAAAGCAAAGCGCCCGTTAATTCTGGTAGGCAGAGGTGTTCAAAGTTCTTTTGCGACGAAAGAATTTCTGGAGTTTATCCAATTAACTCAGATCCCCGTTGTTAGTTCACTGTTAGCACTCGATGCGATTCACTTTGATCACCCACTGCGGGTTGGCTTTATTGGTACTTATGGGAATAGATGGGCTAATTTAGCAATAGGCGCAGCCGATCTATTAATCGTCATTGGCAGTCGTCTCGATATTCGGCAAACAGGCGCTGACATAGCCGGTTTTCGTCAGAATAAAACTATCATTCACATAGATTGTGACGAAAGCGAAGTGAATAATCGCATTAAAGATTGCATTCCTATCATAGCAGATGCAAAAGATTTTTTAACACAAGCGAATTCTCAGCTATCTACTTGTGAATTTCCCCTTCACCCTGCATGGCAACATGAAATTACATCAATCAAAAATAGATGGCCTGATACAGATGAATTAAAAAATTTCGAGGGTATAAATCCTAACTTGTTTATGCACATATTATCTAAAGTTTCAAAGAATGCTGTCGCCTATATAGCCGATGTCGGAAATCATCAGATGTGGTCCGCGCAATCTTTAGAAATAAATTCTAATCAATTATTCATGACTTCCGGCGGGATGGGTGCTATGGGTTTTGCTTTGCCAGCCGCTATTGGTGCCTCACTAGCACGTGGAAAGCAGCCCGTAGTAGCTATTATTGGAGACGGCGCATTCCAAATGAATATTCAAGAATTACAAACCGTTATTAGAAATCGATTACCTATAAAAATAATTATACTCAATAATCAATCATTAGGTATGATACGCCAATTTCAAGACAATTATTTTGACGGACGCTATCAATCAACTTATTGGGGATATTCGGCTCCTGATTTTACTGCTATAGCAAATGCATATGGGATCTCGGCGAAAACTATTTCGAAACCCGATGAGATTCATTCCGGTACTGCTTGGTTATGGAATAAAAATGATGAACCAGCATTAT
>JABDGK010000005.1 GCA_013286085.1 Gammaproteobacteria bacterium
TACGCACCACGTATTTTAAATATGCGTGTGCCTGTTGATCGTATTCGTGATGTGATTGGTAAAGGTGGTGCAACCATTCGTGCACTTACCGAAGAAACGGGTACAGTGATTGATATTGATGACGATGGCGCAGTGCGTGTTGCTGCAGCTGATTTAGCCGCTTGTGAAGAAGCAAAACGCCGTATTGAGCAGCTAACAGCGGAAGTCACCATTGGCGAAATCTACGAAGGTGCTGTCGTTAAAATCATGGATTTTGGCGCATTTGTTTCTGTCTTACCTGGCAAACAAGGCTTAGTCCATATTTCCCAAATTGCCAATGAGCGCGTTGAGAAAGTGACTGACAAATTATCCGAAGGCCAAGTCGTTCGCGTCAAAGTCTTGGAAATTGACAAAGTCGGAAAAATTCGCTTAAGCATGAAAGAAGTAGAGCAACCTGTTAGTCAGTAATAAATAGCATTGGTGGACACGCTGCGCTTTTCGTAGGGTGGACAAAGCGCAGCGTGTCCACCAGCATTGTCAGAGTATGCGTAATGTCATTAGCAAGAACCGAATCCCTCCTCTTCACCAATCCATAAATAGCTCCCTCAAAAAGGCATGTATTTTAATTGCGGTACAGATGTGTCGTTATCTAAGCTATTACTGAAAAAGAAAAACTATAGAAGAGACAATAGGCTATAATTTGTATCCTATCTGTTGTCTTGGGCTTAATATTTTTTTAAGGTTAAAAAAGTACAATAATAGAACAAATTATTGTGAGTACAAGGCGCTGTAATGTATGTCAGATTCTAGAAATAGTCATTCAGGCAATGCCGAGCAACGACTCAATTCCCGCGAGTTGGGGTTAAATGGAAAGTGTCTTGGCAGTACGGGCGCTTTTCTAAAAAGTTTCTTTTTATCTAAACCCTTTAATCCCTTTGATGAAAATCAACAAGCTCAAATGAGACACGCACAGCTAGCGTATCATGAGGGTTTTGCAGATCCAGCGAATGGCATGTCCGAAGATATTGATAGCACATTGAAAAGTCATCGGATTCCCTATATTTCCCAATTCAGTTTTGAAAAACCCGCAAGAAATTTACATGACGAACTAGGATCCCTGGTTCAACATACAGGTGAAGGAGAAAAAACCGGTATTTATGTTGAGCTAAAGGCAACTACAAATAGTCGCGGAGAACCTGTACCTGATAATACCTATCATGCCACGGCATTTACTGCCGAAAGACCACAAGGATCATCAATCCCTGTTTGTAGTATATTTGATATCAATACCAAATTAGCAAAAGGTAATTGTACTGATATGATGAGGCAATTCATGTTGTTTACACAGCAATATGGAAGCAGTACAGCAGCCAGTATCAGAACATACAAAACCCATCAAATGAATCACTCAACTGGGTAGATTTTCTTATAAATCCAGAAAATCTTTTATAGCTGCTTTGACTTCATCAATCAAACCTTCAGGTAGCACCCCAAGTTCTTGTCAAAAAAGATTGTTGTCCCGATTAGAAGATCGCTAGTGTGTGCCAAACTAGTCCCCCTTAATGTGGCCAAAGTAAAAATTATAGAAGATACAAGGGACTATAATCTGAATATTTTTATAGATCAAAATTTAAGCATTTCTTAATGTGATGTAGGTATAATGCTGGTCAGAGGAGTATACCCATGCAATCTCGATCGGCAACCAAGACAGAAAGCGCCATGTGTTCTGCTGTTGTGAGTCCATCGGTAGCAATGACTTATTCGCCTTAACTATATTTAAAGGGTGTGTTGACTATGTTGAAATGGCAAGATTTTTCTAAAAAGATAGCGGCTTTTTTTTCAGGGAATAAACCCGCTGGAAAGAGTGGTGTAGCGCCACAAGTATCACAAAAACAGCCGAGCTTTAGTGTTCGTGCGCGTGTGTTTTTATTAAATTATTTTTTTGCCGATAAAAATAACGAAGATCGTAAAACTCAGTCGCGTATTTATGCGCAAGAAGGCGATCTCGCTTATCAAAAAGCCAAGCGAATGGAAGAGGCGGTGCAAGCTGCCGATAGCCTATATCAAAAGTATAAAGAAGCGAAAGCCGCTGCACTGGCATCCGTAATGCAGGCTAAGTTGACATCGCTGATTAAATTTATTAAGAAAAATTTTCCTAGTTTAGATGTTAGCGCTGGGAAGTCAGAGGCTCAAAAGAAGTATGATAACGAACATATTGATAAAGCAATGACAGCGTATTTTCAAGCGCGTGCAGAATTTGAATTGAAACCCGAGAATAAAGATAAAGTCTATTCTGAACCTTATATCTCTCCTGATACAGCTTATGCTGCTATGTCTTCTTCCTATAATAAGGGCACGTTACGATTACGCCCCGGTCATCAACGTACGGCGTCATTGTCGGTTATGCCCACTACGCCAAACGTGCCTGCCGATGGCGAGTCGTCACCTTCTGCATCAAATAATAGTAATAACACACCCACTAAAATACCCATGCCGACGTTTTCCAATACAATTGGTTGGTCGATACTAAATCCATTCTATGGAATCGCCATGTTGTTAAATGGCGTAAGCAAGGTATGCGAATATCCAGCACAGGGCATTTGTTGGGGATTTAATAAAATGTTTGGAGAAAAAGAAAAGAATTCAACAATGGCTATTGGATTGAAGGGAGTTGTTGCAGGTGGTCCGATTGTTGCTAGAAGTGTGATCTTTGCAATTGCAAAAGTAATGAGTCCGGATGGTTTGCAAGAAACATGGGAGGCGGTGAGACGTCATTCGCAGCATGCCGTCGCGGATATCCCTATAGAACCATTATCAGCACGTCGTCGCACACTGCCTGGATTTGTTGTTGATCGTAGTCGTAGCCAAAGTCATTTAGTTGTTATGCCTGTTGGTCACAGGCGGAGCCCATCAGAAGATGGTGGGGCACTCCCAGCTTCGGATGCTGCAGTTTACTCTGCGTTGATGGTTCAACAAAAGAAGATGTTGCCCCCGTCGCCAAGACGGCAGCGCCCGCATTTACTATCGGCCCAGTCGTCAGTAGGCGATAGTGGTAGTGATTCGTCACGACGGGTTGATGTGGATGTGTCGGTATCTTTTGTTGTTCCTGGGAATAATCTTTTATCGCCAGTGTCATTGACTCCGAAACCAGCGAATGATCCTCAGCATCGCACCATAAAAATTCATCGTCATGCAGCGAGCGACGGATTTTTTAGAGCGACTAGAGTGCTATTGCCACCGGCGATAACAGGAGTAAATCCATCAATTGATGAAATAGCCGCCACAACAAATCCAGATGTTCAGCCAGTTGCGTCATCGGCCCGCCCCCCTTTACAAGTCGTGATTATGCCATCGGCTACTGGCGAGATAACGATGTTGCGTAAAACGTGGTAATGCTGGGGAGGGGGCGTTTAGAGGATAAATTCCCCCACGCAACAAAATAATAAAATTTTTTTATCCTCCCCCACAAAAAGCGTGGAGGGGATTTACGGTTTATGCAACAAAGCCGTGGGCATGTATCTAAGTAAAAATATATAAAACAATCAGCTGGTTGGCGCACTCAGGCTTAACACTAGTCGTATGCTATACTTTACGTATATAAAGAGGAAATTCATCAATAGAATGAAATTGATAAATCGCTTTTTATCGTGGAGCTGCTATGGGTGGTTCGAGAGATGATAAAGATAAACTTCCCAAGGTTAAACCTGCACCCCAAGCAGAGCTAACAACATTTAGGGCGCAGCGCTCGCATCAGGCCTCACCTGAGAATCCAAGCCCACCTGACAGTAGTCGCCGTTCTTATCATACTCCGAGCCCACCCAGTGCAAGTCATGCAGCTATCGTGCCGTCACACCGAGAGAAAAAAGTGGCGGCTAAACCAGATTCTCTTGGGGATGCATTGCACACTTCGCGTATCCATTTAGTACCAAAGCCGCCCGAAAAAAAACAAGCTCCATCACGTAGCAGCATGACGGGGCGCACTCAGCAGTTAGAGTGGTTAACCAACGGTGTATCATCTGCAGCTGCGATTAGTGCTCCTGCAGTTGAGAATAAGAAACCGCAATATAGAAGGCTTAGCGCAAAGGAAATATTGCAAGCAACGGGTATTCCCCCTGTATTTGCTAAAATTTTAAAACAACAATCAAAGATAACGGGTGCTGCTTTTGCAATTCGAGCTGGCTCACCTTTTCAGCGTTATTTAATGCCGGCTGCATCAAAGCCTTCGTTTATAAAAGCAAAAATAGGTAACTGGGGTTTTACTAAAGGTGTGCTTGCTGTGAAGGCGTATTTTGGGAAAACAAAAAAATCGCTTGATGATACTTGCAGTGTCTTGCCACGTGATGAAAAAGATATTCCGAAAAATTGTGAAGCATTAGGCACAGTATTACATAAATTATCGATACAGGAAATTTTAGCGGGTATTCGCTCCGGTGAATATATTTTAGATCCAGATAATGATATTAGCAAAACGAATCGGTTAGTAGTGCGTTCTGGTGATGATAATACCCCTGATGATGATAATACATTGCTCTCTATTGATTTGAGTGATATTGCTCGCAGTGTAAAGCAACATGTACAGATTAAGTTTGAGAATGTCACAGTAGATGAAAAAAATGGAGAGCCAAAGCCAGACTGGTGGGACGAAAATAAATGGGGGACGTTTTCGGAGGTGTCGAGTTCTTATTATGTGGCGCAAAGTAAGGAAGCATGGCAAGAAGACTATGAAGATATTCCTATTTATGGTGTGAAAACAAAAGAGGGTGTGTTGCCGATTACGGGCGACCAAGATTTATTATGGATGACAATGCCAGTTGAAATTCAGAAAAAACTAGCGGAAATCAATGATGTTATTAATACCTTTGCAGTGGATGGTGTTGATAAGATGATTGATGCGCGAGATAGGTTGCATCGTGCATTATTCCCCAAGGATGCTCATCTTCCGCACTTAGAGGCTGCTTCCATTGCAAGAGTAGGTTGTATGAGACCCTATGAGTCTTTCATTTCTGATAAAGTCAATGCGTTGGTTGCGAACGAGATTGATCACTTGCGTGATTTATTTCAGCATGGTGCTGAAAATCGCAATCCAGGTGCGCTATCATTGATAGATGCGCCGATGGTTCATGTATGGAATGGTGAACTTTATATGACGGAGACAGAAGAAGATCTCATCGATTTTACCATGCAAGATGGCTATCTCAAGGATAATATTCTTGACATCCATCCACAGTGGAATATGGCGAAATGGGCGCCTGTTGTTGCAAAACAAATAACGTTGGGACATCCTATTGCAAAAGAAGTGGAAGAGAATTTCAATAAATTTATTGCGAGCTATGAAATTAAACCGCGAGATAATACGCAGCACTGGAAGGCAGTGGCACAAATTCAGATAGAGCAAGGCATTCATGTTTCTGATGCTGTAAAAAACCGATTCCTACTGAAAGAGCAAGATCGGCACAGAGAAGAAACGCAACGGATTAGATAGCCATAATGTATAAAACTGATGGAGGCATGCATGAGTTCGAGCAATATAGGTGAGCATGATTGGCTTGGTCAATTACTACAGAGCTTTAACCTGTTGATTGGGAAAATTGATCAGTATCAGCAAGCCTATCCAAAAGAATTTACGGATCAATTGTGGCAACATGCTATGCAGAGTGGTAAGGATTACCAACAAGCTGTGGTTGGCAATGCAGGTTTATTTTATAACTCAATGAAGCATCTTGTTAGACAAGACATACCTGATTCTTATAACCCATCTTATATAGGTAGATTGCAAACGTCTTTCATGCTGTTGCAGCAATATATTCCGCTCTATCAAAATGCAGCACATGTGACAGCAGAAGATAAAAAATTCTGTGCTAACTTATTAAAAGAAATAGAGAGAGTGAGTCGACCCTTCATAAAAAAGTCGCCACCGGCAAGTAAGCCGGGGGCGGCTCCTTAGTTATTTTGTAACTGCTAGCCCCCACACCGGCCTACGTCCCGCGGCTTGTCCGCGAGACCCAGAGGCGGAAAATTTATAAACATTATATTATTAAACAGTGGGTTAGATAATTGGTTTTTCTCCGACTTAAATATTGACTAAACTAAAGTGACACTTTAATATAGTCAAATGTACATTAAACGCGATATGACAGAGCAGCTCACACACACATCGGCATGGATTCAAATTTTGCTCGGGCCTAGACAATGCGGGAAAAGTACATTGTTCGCCTCTACTTTTGATGCAGAATCCTTCCAAGAAATGACGTTTGATGATTTGCAACTGCGTCAATTAGCGAATCAAGATCCTGCATTATTTTTACAACAATTTCAGCCGCCACTATTGCTAGATGAAGTGCAGTACGTTCCCAATCTTTTTCCTGAATTAAAAAAGGTGATTGATCAACTGAAGTATGTTGCAACACGTCAATCCGGATTTTCTAAGAAGCCGACCATTTTGTTTCGGTTAACAGGTTCTAACCAAATTTTAATGGATAAAAATATAAAAGAAAGTTTAGCGGGGCGTGCGTCATATTATTATTTAAATACATTGAGCGTACATGAAATTGTAAACGCCTTACCTGATACAACCATAAAAAATATTCTTTTTAAGGGTGGCTGGCCAGAGTTATATACGCATAACACGCTCTCCGTCACGACATATTTAAATGACTATATTCAAAGTTATGTCGAAAAAGATATTGTGTTAAGTGCGGGCATTCAAAAATTATCCGCATTTCATAGTGTGTTACGATTACTGGCTGCCAGAACAGGGCAAGAAACAAAATATACTGAAGTCAGTAATAATAGCGGTGGGGTGACATCGGTTACCGCTAAAGAATGGACGGGTCTTTTAGAGCGTGCTGACCTAGTGTATTTGTTACAGCCGTATTCCAATAATCTGACGAATCGTTTGATTAAAACACCCAAATTATATTTTTTAGATACGGGGCTGGCGGTACGCTTGCAAGGTTGGTCTGATCCCATTCCGTTGTTGAGCAGTCCACAGATTGGTTCTCTCTTTGAGACATTAGTGCTCGCAGAAATTGTAAAATTTATTCGAAATTATCGTAAAAATTGGGAATTATTTTTTTGGCGCACCAAAGACGGTACGGAAGAAATTGATTTTGTGATTAAAACAGATAATGGTTTTTTTTATGCTCTTGAATCAAAGTTATCGATACACGGCATTCCGAAAGCCATTGCGTATCCGCCCGCATTCAAAAAACATTTTAATCCCACATCACCTTTAGTGGTTGTAACATACGGTGGACGTAAATTACTGTTATCAAAACAGTGTGTTGTGTTGCCAATCGTTGCGTTGCATGATTATCTGATGACATTGTAGATAAAAAAAACCCCGCAATCGCGGGGTTTTTTGTCTTACTGGGTAAAGCAGCAATTACATCATGCCGCCCATGCCACCCATACCGCCCATGCCGCCCATACCACCAGCGCCACCCATATCAGAGCCTTCTTCTTTTGGTAGGTCAGTGATCATGCACTCAGTTGTGATCATCATACCAGCAACAGAAGCTGCACGTTGTAACGCAGTACGAGTTACCTTGGTTGGATCCAAGATGCCCATGTCTAACATGTCGCCGTATTCGCCTGTTGCAGCGTTGAAACCAAAGTTGCCTTTGCCTTCAATCACTTTATTCAGGATAACGGATGCTTCATAGCCAGCGTTGGCTGCGATTTGACGAAGAGGAGCTTCGAGTGCTTTGCGGGTTAATGCAATACCCATGTTTTGAGCTTCGTTAGCGCCATCGATTTTCTTAACAGCTTGCAATGCACGAATCAGTGCAACGCCGCCGCCAGGAACAACGCCTTCTTCAACCGCTGCACGAGTTGCATGTAATGCATCTTCAACGCGCGCTTTCTTTTCTTTCATTTCAATTTCAGAGCCAGCACCTACTTTAATTACAGCAACGCCGCCTGCTAATTTAGCAACGCGTTCTTGTAATTTTTCACGGTCATAGTCAGAAGACGTTTCTTCGATGCGAGCGCGTAATTGGGTTACACGGGCTTCGATTTCTTTCTTGTCGCCAGAACCATCAATAATTGTGGTGTTGTCTTTGGTGATGTGCACGCGTTTAGCAGAACCTAAATCCGCCAAGGTGGTGGATTCTAAGGTGCGGCCAACTTCTTCAGCAATCACTTGTGCTTTTGTTAATGTCGCAATGTCTTGCAACATTTCTTTGCGACGATCGCCAAAACCAGGTGCTTTCACAGCGCATACTTTAACAATGCCACGCATGTGGTTAACAACCAAGGTTGCTAATGCTTCACCTTCTACATCTTCAGCAATGATCAACAAGCTGCGACCGGATTTTGCAACGGCTTCTAATGCAGGTAGCAAATCACGAATCGACGAAATCTTTTTGTCGACGATTAAGATGAAAGGATTGTCGAGTTCAGCAGACATGTTTTGTTGATTGGTGATGAAGTAAGGAGAGAGGTAGCCACGATCAAACTGCATACCTTCAACGACATCTAATTCATTTTCGAAACCAGAGCCTTCTTCAACAGTGATCACGCCTTCTTTGCCCACTTTGCCCATTGCATCAGCAATGATTTTACCGATAGATTCATCGGAGTTAGCAGAGATAGAACCTACTTGCGCGATCGCTTTGTTGTCTTTGCAAGGAACGGATAATTTTTTCAATTCTTCAACAGCAGCAATCACTGCTTTGTCGATACCACGTTTCAGATCCATTGGATTGAAACCAGCAACAACCGCTTTCATGCCTTCGATCAAGATTTGACGTGCTAATACGGTAGCTGTTGTTGTGCCATCACCGGCTTCATCAGACGTTTGTGACGCCACTTCTTTAACCATCTGTGCGCCCATGTTCTTGAATTTGTCTTTGAACTCAATTTCTTTCGCAACAGAGACACCATCTTTGGTCACGGTAGGTGCGCCAAATGACTTATCAATTACAACGTTACGACCACGTGGGCCCATGGTGATTTGTACGGCATCAGCCAAGCCATTTACGCCAGCCAACATCAGTTGACGCGCTTCTTCTGCAAAACGAATTTCTTTAGCAGCCATTGATATTTTCCTCTCAATTTAATTTGTTAAATGTCGATTACTCTTCTAAAACACCCATGATGTCTTCTTCGCGCATCACGAGATATTCGGTGTCATCTAGTTTCACATTGGTGCCTGCATATTTTCCGAACAGAATGCAGTCGCCTACTTTGACTTGGAGCGGCAATAATTTGCCATCAATGTATTTGCCATTACCGATAGCAATAATCGTGCCTTGGATGGGTTTGTCTTTGTCGGCGGTGTCAGGGATAAAAATGCCGCCTGCTGTTTTGGTTTCAGTTTCGCGTGGTTGCACAACAACGCGGTCGGATAAAGGACGTATTTTTTTGCTGGTATTCTGAGCCATGCTTTTCTCCTAAATTTAACTTGGGTTTTACTTGAGCTTTGTATATGGGGGCGTTTTTAGCACTCTCAAGTAAAGAGTGCTAATCATAGCGAGAAATAAGTTGGAGTCAAGTGATATAGATGACGGTTTTTTGTAGAAAAATTACCAAAATCCAGTCAATATTTGCCGAGCCGTGCGCGGCTCGGTAGTGACGGAGTTAGTGTGTAATGCGCAAGGTGAGATTATAATTAGAAGATAAGGCTCGTCATCAGGGAAAAGAGTATTTATGCACAGATTTTTTCTAACCACACTGATTTATATAGGTATTTTGTTTGGCCATGCAAATGCAATGGCACAGCCTTTGCCTGCGAATCAAGCATTTACCCTGACAGCTTTTATGGATCAAAATAAAGAGCTTGTTTTACAATGGAATATTGCGCCAGGTTATTATCTTTATCGTGATCAAATCAAATTAACAGCCACACATGACAGTGCAGCTAAAATAGGTGCGGTGACATTACCCGAAGGTCAGGAAAAGCGCGATGACTTGCATGGTATTTTTCAAAGTTATACCGGGTCGTTAACGGTACATGTTCCAACGGCAGCACCACAATCAGGCCGGCTGTCTCTCAATATTGGTTTTCAAGGTTGTTCCAGTGCAGGTTTTTGCTATCCCCCCATCAAAGATAGTTTAACCGTGAATCTTGCAACGATGACAGGGCCTAGCGATTTAACCGACAATATTATGGGTGACGATGTTGTTATGAGCCATAGTAATACCCATCAAACAGACTATGTTACCCGCTTGCTGATGGGGCATAATTTATTTGTCATGGTATTGGGATTTCTGGTTTTGGGGATATTGTTAGCGTTTACGCCTTGTGTCTTACCGATGGTGCCCATTTTATCGAGTATTATTGTAGGTTATGGCAATGATATCGGTACACGCAAAGCGTTTTTTTTATCGTTAGCGTATGTATTAGGTATGGCGTGGTCTTATGCGAATGCAGGCATGATTGTGGCGTTAGCGGGCAGTCATATTCAAACTGAGCTGCAGCAACCCTGGGTGATTGTCTTATTTAGCGGCTTATTTATCGGGTTGGCGCTATCGTTGTTTGGGTTATTTGAAATCCGGTTGCCAAATAAATTGCATCAACGCATTGTGAGTTGGAGTCATCGTCACCAAGGTGGTACTTATGTGGGTGTTTTTTTTATGGGGGGATTTTCCACGTTAGTGGTATCGCCTTGTATTAGTGCTCCACTGGTGGGGGTGCTGAGTTATATCGCTAATAGCGGCAGTGTCTTGTTGGGTGGATTAGCTTTGTTGGCATTGGGCTTGGGTATGGGGTTACCGCTCTTGTTAGTCGGCACTTCCGCCGGAAAATGGTTGCCGAAATCAGGTCCCTGGATGGATAAGATTAAACAAATATTTGGTTTAATGATGCTGGGGCTAGCTATTTGGATGTTAGGGCGCGTATTGCCGGGTGCGGTGACTTTATTTTTATGGGCGTTGCTGACAATCGCCATTGCTGTGTTTGTAACGCGCATGCATCAGTCGCAAAAAATCTGGGCCAAATTGCACCAAGGGCTTGGTTTAGCATTACTAAGCTATGCGTTAGTGTTAATGGCGAGTGCCGTGTTGGGTTCTGCGGATTTAGTGAACCCATTCAGTCGGTTTTCGACGTTAGCGGTTACTGCCAAGCAGACGCCTTTTATGATCATAAAAAATATGCAAGATTTGACTATACAATTAGCGCAAGCCAAACAGAATAAAAAGCCAGTCATACTCGATTTTTATGCGGATTGGTGTACATCGTGTGTGGTGATGGATCGTCATGTGTTTAATCAAGTAGCGGTTCTGCAGGTGTTACAGCCTTTTGTAGTACTGCGTGCAGATATCACTAAAAATAATGCTTTTGATAAAGCACTGTTAAAACGTTATCAAGTGATTGCGCCTCCCACGATGGTATTTGTGGATGCAGAAGGAAATCCTATGCCAGAAGCGCAGTTGGTAGGAGAAATGAATGCGAAAGAATTGTTAGTTCGTATTGAGAATGTTAGCGATCAACAAAAAATGAAACTATGTCAATCAAAACCCAGTGCGTGTTAGATCATCACGGATAGCGGATAATTATCACAAAAAAAGGAAATGCTATGTCGCAAACTGAAATAGTTCAAACGCCACATTTAGCAACGGTTTTAACGGGGCCATTGCAGTTATTGGAGAAGCAGGTTTTAGATAAGCAGGCAGACATTGAAGCGTGGTTTCAGACGCAATGGCGATTAAGTCCCGCACCTATCTATGGTTCGGTGGACTTGCGTAACTCGGGATTTAAATTAGCACCGGTTGACATGAATTTATTTCCAGCTGGATTTAATAATATTCAACTAAATCCTGCCTTTGTGAAATTTTCAATTGACGCAGCGAAACATGTAATTCAACAGTTGTCACCACAGGCAAAAAATATTTTACTCATACCCGAAAATCATACGCGCAATCTTTTTTATTGGGAAAGTGTGGGTGCATTGGTAGTCGTGTTGACGGGTGCCGGTTTTGTTGTGCGGGTCGGTTCTTTGTTGCCTGACTTGTTAGAGCCGCGCGAACATCCATTAGCAGATGGTAGCCATATAAAAATTGAGCCTGTCAGACGCGAGCATGATAAATTACACGTGGATGGTTTTTCTCCCGATTTGATTTTGTTAAATAATGATTTATCGGATGGTATCCCGGAAATTTTGCAAGGTTTGCAGCAGCCCATCACACCACCGGCCGAATTGGGTTGGAGTCAGCGCTTGAAGTCAGAGCATTTCCAATATTATGCCAACGTGGTTGATGAATTCGCGAAAATCATACAAATAGATCCTTGGTTAATCGCGCCTTTATTTCGGCAATGCGGTGATATTGATTTTATGCGGCGAGAGGGTGAAGAATGTTTAGCGTCGCATGTCGATGCCTTATTAACAGCCATGAAACAAAAATATGCGGAATATAATATCCCACAGCAGCCGTATATCGTCATTAAAGCCGATGCGGGTACTTATGGCATGGCTATCATGATGGTGCGTAGTGTGGATGAAGTGTTATCACTGAATCGTAAACAGCGCACCCATATGTCGAAGTCTAAAGGCGGACAGCCTGTGCGTAGTGTGATTATCCAAGAAGGTGTGTATACGTTTGAAACCTGGGGTGCAGATAACGCTGTTGCTGAGCCAGTTGTTTATTTGTGGGGTGAACGCGTGATCGGGGGGTTTTATCGTGTGCATAAAGACCGCGGTGTCGATGAAAATTTAAATTCACCCGGCATGCATTTTGAACCGTTGGTATTTTCAAAAAATTGTCACGAACCATCGAAGCCGCCTGTGATGGGTGAATGTCAGAATCGTTTTTATGCGTATGGCGTGATTGCACGTTTGAGTATGTTAGCTGCTGCACGTGAAATTCTCGATCAAAAGGGACGGCCATGACAAAACGTCTAGGTGTTGTGATGGATCCCATTGGATCCATTAATTTTAAAAAAGATAGTACGCTTGCGATGTTATTGGAAGCAGCACGACGTGGTTGGGCGATTTATTATTTTGAGCAAAAAGATGTATTTTTGCGTGATGGTGTGGCGTATGGCAAGAGTCGATTATTACAGGTTTTTGCCGACAAAAATCATTGGTTTGAATTGGGTGTTGAGGCCGAGATACCATTAGCATCGTTACAACTTATCTTGATGCGTAAGGACCCACCGTTTGATCGTGAATATATTTATACGACTTATATTTTAGAACAAGCAGCCGAAGCGGGTGCTTTCGTAGTGAATAAGCCACAATCATTGCGTGATGCGAATGAGAAATTATTTACGGCTTGGTTCCCTGCCTGTTGTCCGCCGACGTTGGTAACACGTAGCATGGCATTGTTGAGAGAGTTTTATCGCGAACAGCAAGATATTATTTGTAAGCCACTGGATGGGATGGGTGGAGCATCTATTTTTCATTTACAACCAAAGGATCCGAATGCATCCGTTGTGTTTGAAGTGCTGACACAGCGTGAAACGCAATTCATGATGGCGCAGCGTTTTATTCCAGATATCACGGCGGGTGATAAACGTATTTTGTTGATTAATGGCGAGCCGATTCCTTTTGCGCTAGCAAGGATTCCGGGTGAGGGGGAATGGCGCGGTAATTTGGCGGCGGGTGCAGAAGGTGTAGCGCAGCCATTAACAGCGCGTGATCGTTGGATTTGTCAGCAAGTGGGCCCGGTGTTGCGTGAGAAAGGATTGTATTTTGTTGGTATTGATGTGATTGGGGATTTTCTCACAGAAATTAATGTGACAAGCCCAACCTGTATTCGTGAGTTAGATGAGCAATGTCATTTGAATATTGCGGGTGTGTTATTTGATTGTCTTGAGCGGGATATGCAGAACAAAAAAAAGCCTGCATAGCGCAGGCTTTTAAAATAAAGATTAAATTTTATGGGCAAAAGACAGGTGTATTGCTGATAACAGCATACCCACCTGGCGCTGGATTGCCTGCGCCACTTTGACTTGGTTTCAGTTGCCAGGTTGTGTTATGGCTAGCAGCTGTACCGGGGCAGCAATCAATATAGTAATTGTTGTTAGCACTTTGAGCTGTTGGTGCAGTAGGTAGGGTAAATTTCGCGCTGCATGTATTCACACCCCACCCATTTAGCGTATAAGCTTTGGATACAGTTAATGTCTCGGTAGTGCCGCCAGTAACGACGATATTTTTGTCTATTTGCATAGTCTGTCCGGTGGTATTGCCACCCACCGAAGTCACTCCGCTGCTAGAGCCAGTAATTGAAAAGGCTGTCCATCCGTTGCATCCTTGTTGGAAAAGTGGAATGTAGCCGGTTGTTGGCAGCCCAATTGTCGAGCTCATTTTGGTAATTGCTGCTGAGATCGTTGTATTCTGACCGCAGTGGCTTGTCCAGCCCCCTTGTGGCCCTCCAGGGATATACATGGCGTTAGCAGTTGTGAAGGTAACCTGCGCACTCGTAGGTGCTCCACTAGTCGAAGTAACGCTAACGGAGGATCTTGTTAGTGATGAGCTATCTCCAGCTACACTGATAAGAGGATAAAGAAGACCCATTACCAATAGCCAGGATTTGCTGAATCGTACGCCAGTAAACAACTTCATGATTCACCTCATTAATGATAGTCAGTTCGTGTTAAGATCTACCTAAAGCAATTATAACACATAGAACTACAGCCTAATGTGTGTGCTTAGGTATTGGCGGGTATCGATATAACTTATTGTTAAATAATAAATAAATAGATTTTTTAGTGCCGACTATGGGTTGCTAGTTGCGAGTGAAAAGAGAAGCATGGCGTTTAGTGTCTTAACAATATGATTCTACACATCAATTCCAAGTGCTCCGCAGGGTTACATGCTGTCAAGGTAATTGGTGTGTCAAGAGCTAGGTAGAAATATTATACGTCTGTGTTACACTTTGTTTCCTTTCTTATTTTCTGTTATTTCCACAATAATATAGAACCCTCGCGCTTTTCATATCATCGCAACATCCTGATAGATCCAATTATTTTACGTAGTAGGAATTTACATGCCTCACCCAAAAACCGAACTCGCCTATTGGCTTGCAGCATTACATTTGCCTGGCATAGGCCCTGTTAAAATCCACCGTTGGCTGCAGCATTTTTCTAATTTAGAAAAACTGTTTCAAGCCAATGTAGCAGAGCTAACGGTAGCTGGCTTAACGCCGACAGAAATCCAACGCGTGCAACATCCAGACTGGCGTGCTGTCGATGCGGATTTGTCTTGGGCAGAAAAACCCGATTGTCACATTGTGACGATGCAGGATGCTGCCTATCCTCTATTATTAAAAGAATTATCCGATGCACCGATCGTATTGTATGTGCGTGGCTCAGTCGAAAAATTATCATTACCACAAATTGCAATGGTCGGTTCGCGTCATCCCACTGTTATCGGTAAGGAAACAGCAGAACAGTTTGCTAATAACCTAGTGCAAGCTGGATTAGTGGTGACGAGTGGCTTAGCAGCCGGCATTGATGCGGCTTGTCATCGCGGTGCATTAATGGCTGGGTCAACCATTGCTGTCACTGGCGCTGGTTTAAATCATATTTATCCAGCAACGCACCGTCGTTTGGCCGATGCAATTGCGGCAACGGGTGCGTTGGTTTCTGAATTTCCACCGAGTATGCCGCCTGTCGCAAAAAATTTTCCGCGTCGCAATCGTATTATTAGTGGGTTAAGTTTGGGGGTGGTTGTGATAGAAGCCGCCTTGCGAAGTGGCTCATTGATTACGGCACGTTCTGCGGTTGAGCAAGGTCGAGAGGTGTTTGCTATGCCAGGCTCTATTCATAACCCACTCGCAAAAGGTTGCCACCAGTTAATTCGTGATGGTGCTAAGTTAATTGAGATAGCAGAGGATATTTTGGACGAGCTGGGTCCCTTGTGGCAGACGGTATCGCAGTCGCAACTTGATAAAACAATAATCAAAAATCCCCCACTTTTAGAGAAAAAATATCGTGATTTCTTGGCCAATATTGATTATAGCGTTACGCCAGTTGACACAATAATCATACGAAGTGGATTGACGGCGGGCGAAGTTTCCTCCATGCTGTTAGCGTTAGAATTGCAGGGTCTGATTATTTTTGCACCAGGTGGGTATATCCGTTTAGCCAGCAATTATTGTTAAAAAAACATTAAGTTAGTATGGTGATTATGTTCGAAGTATTGATGTTTATTTTTGAAAATTACATGGATAGTAATGTTTCGTTGCGAGCGGATAACCAAACTATTGTGTTAGAACTTGAGAATGTCGGTTTCACGCGATATGAAATTGATCGAGCATTGGATTGGTTGGAAGGGTTAAGCCGATTTCAAACAGCGGTTGACTCAGCACCCATGCTAGTATCACCGTCGATACGTTATTATTTGTCTGAAGAAAGTGAGCAACTGGGCGTAGACGGTAGAGGGTTTTTATTATACTTGGAACAATTGGGTATTCTCGATCCAGTCATGCGTGAAGTTGTTATCGATAGGGTCATGGCCCTCGACCATAAAGAAGTTGATATGGGTCGAATCAAATGGGTCGTATTAATGGTGTTGTTTAGCCAGCCAGATAAAAAATCAGCATTGTCATTGTTACAGGATATGATTCTGTCTGATGCGTTTGATGTTTTACATTAGGGACTGTTGACAATTCTACTATGCTGGTCGAAAAACCGCGATTTTCTGCGCTCCGATGCTCACATACCACCCACGTATGCTCCGCTTCGGTGCTCGAAAATCACGATTTTTCGCCTCAGCCTAGCGAATTGTCAACAGCCCCTAGAGCAATTCAGCTCACACAACAGTATTTTCGTTATTTCGCTGAGGAAGACTTACTGATATGTCTAAAAGCTTAGTCATTGTTGAATCCCCAGCCAAAGCCAAAACCGTTAAAAAGTTTATTGGCTCTGGCTATGAAGTATTAGCTTCGTACGGTCACGTACGAGATTTGTTGCCCAAAGAAGGGGCGGTTGATACGGCGCATGATTTTTCGATGCGTTATGAGTTAATTGAAAAAAATGCCAAACATGTGGCAGCCATCGTGAAAGCGATGAATAAAGCCGACGTTTTATATCTCGCGACCGATCCGGATCGTGAGGGTGAAGCAATTTCTTGGCATATTTACGATATTTTACGGGAGCGTGAGTTACTGACCAATAAACCCGTGCGTCGCGTTGTATTCCATGAAATTACGAAATCCGCAGTACAAGCGGCAATCGATAATCCGCGAGCGATTTCGATGGACTTAGTGAATGCGCAACAAGCACGCCGTGCATTAGATTACTTGGTGGGTTTTAATTTATCCCCCTTGTTGTGGCGCAAAGTACGTCGTGGTTTGTCGGCGGGTCGCGTGCAAAGTCCAGCACTCAGAATGATTGTTGAGCGTGAAGAAGAAATCGAAAAATTTCAAAGCCAAGAATATTGGGATATTGCTGCAGAAACCCAGTCCGGCGATCATCCGTTTAATGCTAAGCTAACGATATATCAAGGCAACAAAGTCGAACAGTTCACCGTCACCAACAAAGATCAAGCCGAAGATGTGCGCAAGCACTTGTTAAAAGCCGCTAACGGCAAATTACAAGTGAAAAAAGTGGATAAGAAGCAGCGCAAACGTAATCCAGCAGCGCCTTTTATTACATCGACATTGCAACAGGAAGCAGCACGTAAATTAGGTTTTACCGCACAAAAAACCATGCGAACCGCGCAGCAATTATATGAAGGTATCGATATTGGTGCGGGCGCTGTCGGTTTGATTTCCTATATGCGTACTGACTCGGTGAGTTTGGCTGCAGAAGCCGTTGCCGAAATTCGTGAATTTATTGCAGGAAAATACGGTAAAAAGAATGTGCCGGCTGAGTCACCGGTTTATAAGACGAAAGCGAAGAATGCACAAGAAGCACATGAAGCAATTCGACCAACATTGGTAGCGCAAACACCGGAGTCGTTAACGGAGTTTTTGACCGTCGAGCAATATAAATTGTATGACTTGATTTGGAAGCGTACTGTTGCGAGTCAAATGATTCATGCAACGATTGATACCGTGGCGGTGGATTTAGCTTGTGGTGACGATAGTAATTTCCGTGCTAATGGCCATGTGATTGCAGATCCCGGTTTTATGCATGTGTACCAAGAAGGGATTGATGATAAAAAAGCAGATCAAGATGAAGAACAGCGTATTTTACCACCCTTAAAAGTGGGTGAAGAAGTCAATCTCAATGAAGTCAAGTGTAATCAGCATTTCACAGAACCACCACCACGTTATTCGGAAGCGACGTTGATTAAAACATTAGAAGAATTTGGCATTGGTCGTCCATCCACTTACGCTGCAATTATTTATACGTTACAACATCGTGAATATGTTGTATTAGAACAGAAGCGTTTTAAGCCGACCGATGTTGGTCGTGTCGTGAATAAGTTTCTCACCAAATATTTCACGCGTTACGTGGATTATGATTTTACCGCGAAGTTAGAAGACGATTTGGATGAAGTGTCACGCGGTGAAAAAGAATGGGTGCCGTTGCTAGAAGGTTTTTGGCAACCATTCAAGAGCTTGGTGGATGAAATTCTTGAAACCGTACAACGCAAAGATGTGACGCAAGAAGCAATCGACGAAAATTGCCCGCAATGTAGCAAGCCGCTGTCAATTCGTTTGGGTCGTCATAGTCGTTTTATTGGTTGCACCGGTTATCCAGAATGTACCTATACACGCAGTGTCGATGAAGATAAATCGGAAGCGGCACAACCGGATATTGTTGAAGGTAGAGAGTGTCCGAAGTGTGCATCCGCATTGCAGGTGAAGGTCGGTCGTTACGGTAAATTTATTGGTTGTAGTAACTATCCGAATTGCAAGTTTTTGGAATCTCTCCAAAAACCGGCTGATACGGGCGTGGATTGTCCCGAGTGTCATCAAGGTAAAATTTTGAAGCGTCGCTCGCGTAATGGGAAGATATTTTTCTCATGTGGTCGCTATCCGGATTGTAAATATGCCTTATGGAATGAGCCAGTTGCTAAGGCATGTCCGAAATGCGCATGGCCATTATTGACATTAAAAACCACAAAAAAGCGTGGCACCGAGTTGGTTTGTCCGCATACACCGTGTGATTTCACGCAACCGTATGAAAAGGCTGAAGCAGAGTAGATTTTTTTATTATCGCAGGGTGGACAAAGCGCAGCGTGTCCACCAAATCCTGGCGGACACGCTGCGCTTTGTCCACCCTGCGTAATATTACCTTAAGCTTTCCTGTCTATAATTTACCCATATTTTAATAGCTCTTTGGGGCTTATATGCCGGCTAACCACGAAACTAATTTTGATGATGCTCCGCAAGATTCAGAAGCACCGTTTGAGGCAATGCAAGACCTGCCTGCTGGACCACATTGTACAGCAATACTCAAGCATATGGGTGCGCCAGCGCTGTCAGGTGGTGGCAAAGTATTAGGTGTTGCCGGTGTGATATTTGAAGCGGGTGGGTCATCGAGTATTGCATTCCCGGTTGGTGGTGTATTGGGTGCAGCGAATGCTTATGTTGACTATTACTATGTAACGAAAGCAGCAGCTCATGCAGGATCAGATCAAGTACTAAGAGCCCCCAGTGCAGAAGCATTAACATGGGGCGATGAAAGTAAAGCATTTATTATTTTTGCTTCTAGCTTAGGGCAAGGCGCGACAGATGGATATAAAGCGTATCTCAAAACCGGCGGCATGCTGCCAATGGCGATTCCAGCAGCGTTAATTGGCCAAGTTTCACATTTCCAAGCCAATGGGCAAAAATGTTTTTTTGATACCACAGGCAAAGATATTAATGCTTCGTTAATCGGTCAAATGAATCGATTATTCACGCTGGATTTCAAGCTCATTACAGAAAACCTTATCGATATAAAATCTTTAGTCACCGCATGGCTACCTGAATATGAAGTCGCATTGCAAATTTCTGCTGTGATCAATGCAGCTAATTTAGTCGGTATTTCTCAACCTTTTATCTTGGCTTCATTGGCAGCTTATAGTGCTTATGCTGTTTATTATCAATATAAAGGCTATGGCCAGCGTGTTATGCAAGAAAATTTCGGTGTTGATGGCCGTGCTCACCATGGGTTTGCTGCATTGATAAATTCATCTGCAACAGTGATCTCAAAAGGTGTGAATGGCATTGCGACAGTGCCAAGTGATGTTATTTTAGGTGTGATTGCATCCCCTAAAGTGGTGCTAACGGGTTCCATGGTGGCGGGTGCTGTCACCAGTGGTTATGCCACATTTTACGAAGGATTTTCGCGTTTACCACCGACATTTGCCGAACATTTGCAAGCGTTACCAGCATGGGGTGCCGGTGCCATTGGTGCGGCCCTCACGACGTGGGCAACGACTTCTCAGTTTGTGGCAAGTTGGCAGCAGAAATTAGTTTGTCAGCAAGAAACAAAAGACATTGGTGTAGAGCCAATTGTGATAGAGCGTTTCGGGAATTCGCGTTTTTCATTATGGCCATCGGCAATAGCGGATCGCGCGAAATCGTATGGTAGTTATGTGCAGTCGCAAGTATCCAGTTGCTGCGGATTTTTTTCTCGAAGCAAGACGGATACACCATCCTTAGTGCCGGTAGAAAAAACATCGGAAAAGGCAGAAGCATTGTCTCCTTCTCCTGTCTGAAAATGACTACCCAGCTTGGGTATTGTTGCATAAATCAAACCACCCCCTCTCCTCCACGCTTTTTGTGGAGGAGAGGGTTGGGGAGAGGAGGCATTTAGAGGATAAATTCTTCATGCAACGAAATAATGAGATTTTTTTATCCTCCCCTCCACAAAAAGCGTGGATGGGAGGGGATTTACGGTTTATGCGACAAAGCCAACAGGGTGATAAGGTCAAAAAAATAACAATCATGTTTTTTACTAAACCACTTCTTGCAACTTCCATAAGACAAGAGATAATACTAGGTTCATACCGACTAGAAGACATCCCATCATAATGAAACAGCATATTGAGCAATTAATTCAAACTGCCCTAGAGCAGCTAGTCAAAACAGGCGCGTTAGCTGTTGTTATTCCTGCCATTCAAATTGACAATACCAAAGATAAACAGCACGGTGATTTTGCATCAAATATTGCGCTCATGTTGGCGAAATCCGCACAACGTAAACCGCGTGATGTGGCAGAGTTGATCGTGCAACATTTGCCAGCTTCGCCTCATGTCGCAAAAACAGACATTGCGGGCCCTGGTTTTATCAATTTCTTTTTGTCGCCACATGCTTTTTATAGTGTTATTCCGGATATTTTAGCCGCTAACGAAACTTATGGTCGTGTGGATCTCGGGAAAGGCAAGCGTATTTTAGTGGAGTTTGTTTCATCCAATCCAACGGGTCCATTGCATGTGGGACATGGCCGTCATGCGGCTTATGGTGCCGTGGTTTGTGATTTACTGGAGGCTGTTGGTTATCGTGCGCATCGTGAATATTATGTCAATGACGCGGGTCGCCAAATGGATATTTTGGCGGTCAGTGTTTGGTTGCGTTATTTGGAATTATGCGGTGAAAAATTACTATTTCCAACCAATGCATACAAAGGCACTTACGTCATTGATATTGCCAACGAGTTAAAAACTAAATATGGCAATGCGTTAGTGAAATCAAGCCAGGATGTTTTTGCTGATTTACCAAAAGATGAGCCTGATGGCGGTGATAAAGAATTATATATCGATGCGGTGATTGCGAATGCGCGCCGTTTATTAGATGAAGAAGGCTATTTAAACGTATTTGATTTAAGCCTCAACCTGATTTTGGTGGATATCCGCAATGATTTAGCGGAATTTGGCCTAGAATTTCAAGAATGGTTTTCAGAGCGTGCATTTACACAAAGTGATGTCGTTGATCGCATGTTTGCACGCTTAAAAAAAGCGGGACTAGCGTATGAACGTGAAGGCGCTTTGTGGTTTCGTGCGACGGATTTTCAGGATGAGAAAGATCGGGTGTTGGAGCGTGCTAATGGTCAGCGCACGTATTTTGCTAATGACTTAGCCTATCACATCAATAAGTTTGAACGTGGCTTTGATGAAGCGATTGATATTTTTGGTTCCGATCATCACGGTTATATTCCGCGTATGAAAGCGGGTTTGCAAGCTAATGGTGTCCCCGCTGAAAAGCTGACGTATTTGCTGGTGCAATTTGTCACGTTATATCGTGGTGGACAGCAGGCGCAAATGTCAACGCGCAGTGGTTCGTTTGTGACGTTGCGTGAGTTACGCGCGGAAGTCGGCAATGATGCTGCACGGTATTTTTATGTGATGCGACGTTGCGAACAGCATGTGGATTTTGATTTAGATTTAGCAAAATCACATTCTAACGATAATCCCGTGTATTATATTCAATATGCACATGCACGAATTTGTAGTGTGTTTCGTCAATTACCCGATAAAGGCATGTTGTATGATGAGGCAATCGGGTTGGCAAATCTTGTCCTCTTGAAAGAGCCACAAGAAATGCAGTTATTAGGTACATTGGGGCGTTACAAAGAAGTGATTGTGACAGCGGCCATGCAGCATGAGCCGCACCAATTAACGAATTATTTACGTGAATTAGCCAATGATTTCCATGGTTATTACAATGCGCATCAGTTTTTAGTGGAAGATGTAGCATTGCGGCAAGCAAGGCTAGCGCTCATTCGGGCCACTCGCCAGGTATTGGTGAATGGGTTAACGTTATTAGGTATTTCCACGCCAGAGACTATGTGATGGCTAAAGACTACGCTAAGTTTGTACCACCAAAATCGCGCCTTGCCAGAAAAAATAAATGGCGCGTTGGCTATGTGATGGTATTTATCTTGCTATTGCTTGGTGCAATGGCAGCAGGTTGTTTTGTTTATATCGATAAAACAGCAACGATGGGTGCTCGTGCTGAGCGAGTGAAGACTGTCATGTCAAAGATTGTCGCATGGGCGCAACATAAAAAAATAGCTGTCAAACCAGCAGCGCCTGTCGCTGTTGCAAATAATCAGCCACCGCCAGTGCATTTTGATTTTTATAATGAATTACCAAATATGCAAATGCCTGCGGATGAGCCAAAAAGTGTGGCGAGTGCACCACCAGCGTTTGTGCCTAAGCCAACGCCTGCAGAATCAGCGCCAACAAACCCGGCACCGGCTGTCGTTAAAGCGGAGACACCAACAGCACCTGTTGTGGCCTCAACTGTGCAGGCAACACCCATAGCACCAGAAAATATGGACACCACCGTTACGCCAACAGTAGCGAAAATAGAAACGGTAGCAACACCAGAACAATCGGCGAAAGCCGCTTTTGATGTGGATGATGTGGATCACCTGTTAGCGACAGAACAGAAAGCAGTGGTTGTTCATCAAGCGCAACGTTATGTTGTACAGTTAGGCGTTTTTCAATCCGAAATAGCAGCCAACACATTGCGTGATGCGGTTACTTCGGTTGGATTTCATGCAGCTGTTGTCCCGGTCAAGCACGGTAATCGTAACTTATATCATGTGCAACAGGGGCCCTATGAAAGCGTGGCTGCTGCAAAGCAATTACAACAACAATTGGGCAAGCGGGGCATTATTAGTATTATTCAGAAAGCATCTGCCTAATGCGTATGGGCTTGTAATTATATTATTGCATCCCCATATATGCCTAATATAACCAAAAAAGAGGAATATCCCATGGAACAATTTCATGGCACAACGATCGTATCCGTGCGCCGCAATGGTACTGTTGTCATTGGCGGAGATGGTCAAGTTACCATGGGCCATACAGTGATGAAAGCCAATGCGCGTAAAGTGCGTCGGTTATTTAATGGTAAGGTATTGGCTGGCTTTGCAGGTGGTACAGCGGATGCATTTACCTTGTTTGAGCGTTTTGAGGCAAAACTTGAGACGCATCAAGGGCATTTGTTACGCGCAGCGGTGGAGCTTGCGAAAGATTGGCGTACCGATCGCATGTTACGACGTTTAGAAGCGCTACTTGCCGTGGCTGATCATAAAACATCATTAATTATCACTGGTAATGGTGATGTTATTGAACCAGAAGACAATTTAATCGCTATCGGCTCTGGTGGTCCTTATGCGCAGGCAGCTGCAAAAGCGTTGCTTGAAAATAGTGATCATGATGCTCGTACTATCGTTGAAAAATCACTAAGCATTGCTGCCGATATTTGTATTTACACAAACAACAATCACACAATTGAGTCGTTACCGTAAGAGTAATAAAGATATGATTGCAGAAAAAGACGTTTTTTATATGGTAGAAAATAACATGAAAATTGAAAATCACCTGTCACACATGACGCCACGCCAAATTGTCGCTGAATTGGATAAGCATATTATTGGCCAAGCTGAAGCGAAACGCGCTGTCGCGATTGCTTTGCGTAATCGTTGGCGCCGTATGCAGTTATCGTCACCGTTGCGTGATGAAATCATGCCAAAAAATATTTTGATGATTGGGCCAACAGGCGTTGGTAAAACGGAGATTGCTCGTCGTGTGGCGAAATTAGCGGATGCGCCTTTCATTAAAGTGGAAGCAACTAAGTTTACTGAAGTAGGTTATGTAGGGCGTGACGTCGATTCTATTATTCGTGATTTGGCTGATATGGCCATTAAAATGATGCGCGAAAAAGAGATGGCAAAAGTGCGCGCTGAAGCGGAAGAAGCCGCTGAGAATCGTATTCTCGATGCGCTATTACCACCGGCGCGCGGTAATTTTGCTGGCGAACCACAAGAGCCACAATTAGTAGATAATGCGACACGCCAGCTTTTCCGTAAAAAATTGCAAGATGGTTTGTTAGACGATAAAGAAATTGAATTAGAACTTTCCGCGTCCCCTATTGGCGTAGAAATTATGGCGCCGCCCGGCATGGAAGAAATGACTAATCAATTGCAAAGCATGTTTCAAAATTTGTCGTCTGAACGGAAGAAAACGCGCAAATTGAAAGTGTCTGAAGCGAAAAAATTGTTGCGCGAAGAAGAAGCGACTAAATTAATCGATGATGAAGATTTGAAATCGCGCGCGCTGGAAAGTGTCGAGCAAAACGGTATCGTATTTATTGATGAAGTCGATAAAATTGCGAAACGTTCGGAACACGCTGGTGCGGATGTATCCCGTGAAGGTGTGCAACGAGATTTGTTACCGCTGATTGAGGGATCCACCATTTCAACCAAGTATGGCATGGTGCGCACAGATCATATTTTATTTATTGCATCAGGCGCATTTCACTTTGCGAAGCCATCGGATTTGATTCCTGAGTTACAAGGGCGCTTACCCATTCGTGTGGAATTAAATGCGTTAAGTGCGGATGATTTCGTCCGTATTTTGACAGAGCCAACGTCTTCTTTAACAGAGCAATATGTTGCTTTGATGGCAACGGAAGGATTGACCCTTAAATTTATGCCAGAAGGTGTGAGCCGCATTGCCGAAGTGGCATGGCATGTGAATGAACGTACTGAAAATATTGGTGCTAGACGTTTGCATACCGTGCTGGAACGTTTGCTGGAAGAGATTTCATTTGAAGCGACGGAGTATCACGATAAAGATGTTGTTGTTAATGCTGCTTACGTCGATAAATATTTGCAGCATCTTGTGCAAGATGATGATTTAAGTCGTTACATCTTGTAGGCACGGCGATGGTAGTGCATCTCACGGAGATTACTATTCATAAAAAATCAAAAACGCTCGAGGTAGAGTTTTCTACTGGCGAGCGTTTTGTGCTTTCCTTCGAGTATCTTCGCGTTTTTTCGCCTTCTGCCGAAGTGCGAGGGCATGGCAAAGGCCAGGAAAAATTGGTGATTAACAAGCAAGATGTGAATATTGTCGCCATTGAGTCTGTAGGTAATTATGGTATTAAACCGGTTTTTGATGATGGGCATAATTCAGGAATTTTTAGCTGGGAAACGTTATACGAGCTAGGTGTAAATTACCAAAAAAACTGGCAAGAACGGTAGGGTGGACAAAGCGCAGCGTGTCCACCAAATACTGGCGGACACGCTGCGCTTTGTCCGCCCTATGTTCTTTACTTGGAAAGGATTCAGATATGATGACACAAGATGCACAAAAAAAAGCTGTTGCCGAAGCGGTACTCGCTTATATTGAATATGATATGGTGATTGGCGTGGGTAGCGGTTCGACAGTGGGTTTTTTTATTGAAGCATTAAAAAAAGTCAAAGGCAAAATTGCTGGTGCGGTCGCTAGTTCTGTTGATACGGCTGAGAAATTAAAAGCCTTATCCATTCCTGTTTTAGATACAAATTCTGTTGGTGAAATTCCTCTGTATGTTGATGGCGCTGATGAAATCGACCCCTATAAACATATGATCAAAGGCGGTGGTGGCGCGCTCACACGCGAAAAAATTGTGGCAGCTATCGCCAAAAAATTTATTTGCATTGTGGATGCCAGTAAAGAAGTTGATTTGTTAGGCACATTCCCCGTGCCAATCGAAGTCATTCCGATGGCGCGTAGTTATGTTGCCCGCCAAATGGTGAAAATGGGCGGCAATCCAGTGTATCGTCAAGGATTTGTGACGGATAATGGTAATGTAATTTTAGATGTGCATAATCTCAAAATTTTAAATCCCATCGAGATGGAAAATAAGTTGAATAACATCGTGGGTGTCGTGACGAATGGCCTATTTGCAGCGCGTTCAGCGGATGTCGTATTAGTGGCGACTGAGCAAGGCGTGAAAGTTTTGTGAGATTTGTGTGTCGTCATCTGCTGATTATCGCAAAAAATTAAAAAAGCCTGTCTTTTCTGCGCGGGAAAGACAAGCTTGGGATGAGATTAATATTAACTACAATGAATTATAAAAAAATTCGTGGGGATGCTTCAGCGCTACGCTTTATCCACCCTACGGCTTTTGCAACCAGTAGACACGAGGCAACCATGCAAAAATCAAAATCTGTTTTTGTGCTTTGTACGGGTGGCACCATTAGCATGCAAAAAACGGCACACGGTTATGCGCCAGCATCGGGTTATTTGCAAAAAGCGATGGTGAATATTCCGGAATTATCCAATGCGGATATGCCATCTTATGTAATTCATGAATACGAGAAACCCATTGATTCAGCGAATATGACACCGGCGCACTGGGTGCAAATAGGTAAGCATATTCTGGATAATTATGATCGCCATGATGGTTTTCTAATTTTGCATGGCACTGATACGATGGCTTATACCGCCTCTGCATTGTCATTCATGCTGGAGAATTTGTCGAAACCGGTGATTCTGACAGGTTCACAATTACCGCTTTTTGAAACCCGCAGTGATGCGCGTGAAAATTTAATTAATGCTATGCTGTTTGCGAGTCAGTATCGTATTCCTGAAGTGTGTATTTATTTCAATAATAAATTATTCCGTGGTAATCGAACGAAAAAAATGGATGCAAATAGTTTCGCTGCTTTTGCATCACCTAATTTTCCTGTGCTAGGTAAAGTAGCAACGGATGTGACTATACGTCATCATCTCTCTCGTTATGCCTCTCCAGATAAGATTGCTTTGCAAACAATCAATGCATTAGCGATTGGTGTGTTGCGGATTTTTCCGGGAATTTCTCCGGCACTGCTCAGGCATTTTTTACAGTCGCCTTTACAAGCATTGGTGCTTGAAACCTATGGACTGGGAACTGCACCAGAAGATCCCCAGTTTTTAGATGTCATTCAACAAGCGACGACTGCGGGTATCGTTATTGTTAATTGCAGCCAATGCCCAACGGCGAAAGTGAAAATGAGCCAGTATGCAGCGGGCACGGCGTTACTGAATGCGGGTGTGATTTCAGGTGGCGATATGACCACAGAAGCGGCACTGACGAAATTGTTTTATCTCTTTAGTAAGAATCTGCCTCTATCTGACATCAAGCGGTTCATGATGGTGGATTTGCGCGGCGAGCTAACTGCCTGATTGTTAATGACATCCATAAAATAGTGATGTTTTTTGCGCTATATGTTATATAATGCGTTTTTTTTAGAATGATAAAGAATGAGGTTTGGTGATGTTGGCATTTAAAGTGGCTGCTCAATATGGGCGGGGTCCTGAGAAGTTCTTGGAAGGGTTCAAAAAAGAAGAAGAAGCCAAAAAATTTATTCACGAGAAGTTAGCCGGCGATGCTGCGTTGAAAGTGAATGTCACGTATTTGCTATATGATATGGGTGAATTGGTTGGTAGTTTTGATCAAAGGCATCATGATGGTAATGCTAACGAGTCCAGCAGCCAGCAACAAAGTAGTGCCAGCACACATCGCATTTCACCGTTAGCAACGACATTGCGTCCACAGGGCATGCCGCTAACGTCATCCAAGCCTGCTGAAGATGAGAAGAAAAAATAAGAACGTTTCTGGAAATTGAAAGAACGCCCCCTCTTTTTGCGGGAGGTGTGATCTCCATGGAGATTGCTAGAACGCCCCCTCTCTTCCTGCGCTTTTTGCAGGAGGAGAGGGCTGGGGAGAGGAGGTTTTAAAATTTCTTTTTTAATGAAGTGAAAATTTCATTTAAGACTACTTCAGTTTCTTGCAGAACTTCATGATTCCAAAAACGTAAAATTGAATATCCATGCGCTTGTAAAAACAGAGCACGTTTTTCATCATAAGCACATTGCTCTGCATGTTGCCCACCATCTAATTCAACAATTAGCATTTTTGCCAAGCATACAAAATCGACCACATATGGATAAACTAAATGTTGTCTTCTGAATTTATATCCTTTTAATCGCTTAGCTCTTAAATAATACCATAGATGTTTTTCTGCATCCGTGCTGTTTTGGCGCAGTTCTTTTACGTAATTCTTAGTGAGTTCCTTCATGATAAATACAATCCTCGAAGTGGAAAATTAAAAACCTCCTCTCCCCAACCCTCTCCTCCTGCAAAAAGCGCAGGAAGAGAGGGCGCGTTCTTTCAATTTCCGAAGAGAGGGGCGTTATTAGTTTGCGATAAATTTTGGTTTTGCTTTAGGTGGGGTTATCATGAAAATTGCTAGAACGCCCCCTCTCTTCCTGCGCTTTTTGCAGGAGGAGAGGGTTGGGGAGAGGAGGTTGCAGAATTTCGTTTTAATGATTAGAAAATTATTACCTATCCGTCACCGGATAATAAATCAATTGCACAATATTCCCATCCGGATCTGCACAATAAAAACTTCGTGTGCCATCGCGGTGATCTTTGGGTTTTGCTTTGATTTCAACGCTATTTGCCGCTAAATAATCATGCCAATGATCGACTTCCTGTCTTTCACCTAAGAAAAACCCAATATGATCTAAGCGTTGATGTTTTGCCGGATTAAAATCCGCTGGTGCGCGATGCAAGGCAAAATTATCACTACCCGTTGTGAGATATAAGTTATCCGGATCAGGGCGCCAATCAATTTTCATGCCCAGTAGCTCGATATAAAAATGCTCGCATTCCGCAAAATTTTTAATGAAAAGCGCAACATGATGTAGACCGTTCGTCGGTTTGGGTTTTTGCATAAGGTACCTGGTTATTTTGATTTGGCTAATTGAGCGCGCATGTCAGCAATGACTGTCGCATAATCGGGTTGTGAAAAAATTGCCGAGCCAGCGATAAACATATCGGCACCTGCACGCGCAGCATCAAAAATATTATCGGCTTTAATGCCCCCATCAATTGCTAACATAATGTTTTTGCCGCTCTCATTAATCAATTGTCGCGCTTTTGCAATTTTTTCTAAAGAGGATGAAATAAATTGTTGGCCACCAAAACCGGGGTTGACTGACATCATCAAAACAATATCGATTTTATCCCAAACATGTTCTAAATGTTGCAATGAAGTCGCGGGATTAATTGCCAAACCTGCCTTGCATCCTTGTTGGCGAATCAGCTCTAAGCTGCGATCAACATGATCGGAAGCTTCAGGATGAAAGGTAATATAACTCGCACCTGCTTTGGCGAACTCTAGAATCAAGTGATCGACGGGGCGTGTCATTAAATGCACGTCAATGGGGGCTTTTATCCCATACTTGCGTAAGGCGGCGCAGACCAAGGGACCTACGGTTAAGTTGGGAACGTAATGATTATCCATCACATCCAGGTGTAGCACATCCGCTCCAGCTTGCAGTACTTTGCTGGCTTCTTCGCCTAAGCGAGCAAAATCAGCCGCTAACAGTGACGGGGCAATGGTGTATTTGGCCATATTTTTTCCTTTCGTGACATAATGCGACGAGTAATACTACTAATAAATAGTGTTCGTTTCCAGAGAGGTTTACTATAATCGTTTTCTTTTAGAATCCAAAAAGGCAAGACGTTGCGATATTTATACACAGCACTTTTTTACTTGGCATTACCTTTCGTGTTTTTGCGTTTGCTGTGGCGTTCGCGGCGCTCGGCCGATTATCGTAAACGTTGGGCAGAACGCTTGGGATTTTGTCCTCATCAGGTTGAAAAAAGTATTTGGATTCATGCGGCGTCCGTTGGCGAAACGTTAGCAGCCATTCCGTTAGTCAAAGCATTGAAATCACACTATCCAAGCATTCCTATTGTCATGACTAACATGACAATTACCGGTGCAGCACGTGCCAAAGCAGCATTTGGCGACACTGTTTTACAATCTTATGTGCCTTATGATTTGCCTCCTGCCATTCAGAATTTTATCCGGTGTGTGAATCCCCTTGTTGCCCTCATTATGGAAACAGAATTGTGGCCAAATTTATTTTATGTCTGCCAAAAAAAATCGATTCCCGTGATAGTTGCGAATGCGCGGCTATCTGAAAAATCAGCGGCGGGTTATCAGCGCATCAAGCCATTAATGCAAGGAATGATGTTAGCCACTCAAAAAATGGCTGTGCAAACACAAGTTGAAGCAGAACGCTTTATGGCTTTTGGTTTGCCTGCGGAGCGTGTTGTTGTAACGGGCAATATAAAATTTGATATTGAAGTGCCGCAGGATTTACCCAAGAAAAGCGCTGCGCTACGCGAACATATTGGCCAAGATCGTCTCGTTTGGGTTGCAGCAAGCACGCATGCAACTGAAGAAGAAATCGTATTAGCGGCACATCGGCGCATTTTAGCAAAATATCCTGATGCATTACTGATTTTAGTGCCACGACATCCAGAGCGTTTTGATGCGGTTTTTCAGTTGATTTCTCAACAAGGGTTTTCTGTGGTGCGACGTCGTGACAGTGCTTCGAATATAAATGCTGTAGAAGTGTATTTAGCGGATACCATGGGTGAAATGTTATTGATGTACGCTGTTTGTGATATCGCCTTTGTGGCAGGTAGTTTTGTGCCGGTGGGTGGGCACAATATGTTAGAAGCAGCTGTGCAAGGTAAACCGGTTATCACGGGGCCACAGTTATTTAATTTTGCAGAAATTAGTGCGTCATTAATTGCGGCAAAAGGGATGATGACGGTGCACAATGAAAGTGAACTTGCACAAGAAATCCTGCATTTATTTGACGATGTTGATTATCGCAAAACAGGTGGTGAAAATGCTTATCGCTTTGTTGAAGCCAATCGGGGTGCGTTAGCGAAGCAATTGCAGGTTGTGCAAGCGATAGTAGATGCAAGAATAGAAAATAGATAGTCTGTCGCGAGAGTTTGCATTACCCGCAAGTCCAAATCTCCTCCCCCGCGTGCGGGAGAGGGTTGGGGATGGGTGCTTATGTTTGCACACTGTCTACTAGAAAATATGCAAAACAATAAACCCTCACCAAATCATCAAGTTAATCATTTTTTCCAGCTAAATTTTAAATCCGAGATATACTTAATTTTAAGGATAGTCGCAGAAGTGAAAAGGATATTGCTAGCCTAATTTTTTGAAGAATGAGGCGTCAGATGTCCCGGCAGAAAGCGAAATCAGATGAATCGATTTTCACAGGAAAAACGCCAGCAATAAAGTTTTTTCATGCTCATACACGTGCAGAAATGGTGACAGATGTTGCTGAGCGCATGGCTGCATTGGCACAATCGGAAGCCATAAAGTCAGCGCAAGTTGCCCTGAATTTAGATGCCGTTGATGGCCCCGAACTTGCTCCTGCTGTTGCGCTAGCAAAAAAACGCTTGGCAGAATTTAAAGTGGGTATGGATAAATCATCCGCCGCGGTAGAAAAATTATTTTCTGGCGCAAGTCCCGCATTGATTTCCAGAGTGATAGCAAAAAATGATTGGAAAATACAAGAGCTGCAGCAGCTTCAACGTAATCTGTGGCAAAAAGTGAATGCGCAAATTGATAATGCTAGCGAGGTGCAAAAAGAACTTGATAAAAGAGTAGCCGAAATGGCGGAGGCTCAGCACGCCAACCTTGTTGCAGAAAATACTATTTCTGTTGCAGAGGTGCTATCAACCCCATTATGTAGTTATATCCATAAATTTTTTGACGGCAATATGGGGAATGTACAATCGGTTTTGATGGAGCTGCAAAATAATTTCAGTTTTGGTAAAGATAAAAAAGAGTTAGGCACTGTTGAAGCAGTAGTGAGTCATATAAAGTTGCTAAGCAATGAGCAACTGCTGGCAGCGATCAATATGATGCTGGCAATAAAACCAGATAAATCAGATTACGGAAGATTTATTACTAAGTTACGCGAGCATCTAGTGATTCATTTAACAAGTTATCCAACTTATGAATTTGCAAGCAAAGCCAAAGGTGGTTTGTTGACATATCATCCAGAAAAAATGATAGAACAAATTCGTAAGGACCATCAATCAAGGTTAGATATTGCTAAAAAATTATTATTAGAAAAAGTGAATGTCGTCGGTGTTGTAGTGGATATGCTGGCGGATTATAGCAATAAAATTAGCGAATTTCAGAAAATATTTGGTGTGGAAGCATCAGCATTAAAAGAGATGCAGAAATTTTCTGGCGAGATTGATCGTTATTCACAAGAGGTTATGAAATTTCTTGAATCCGAAGAAATAAAACACCTGCACAAATTAACAGAAACGTTTTTTGCAACTAACGAAAGAGAGGATGGTGTAGGTGAAAAGATTACATCTCGTTTAGAATTAATAGAAAATCATATGGATCATGTGAAAAAAAATCTAGAAAAAATACACCACATTGCCAAGAAAGTTGGAAATGAGTATGCGCAGATTGGCGAACTTGATCAGCTAAAGGAGCGATTTAGTAATAGGAATCGTGAGATCGAGGGTGCTAAATTAGTCTTGAAAAAACTCGTAAACGAGACCGTGAATCTGGCTCAACCTGTCGTGACGGAATCTAAAAAGAGTAAGAAAATAGGGTTTCTGCCTCAAAAAATCAAGGCGTTCTTTTTGGGCGCTCGAGTTAATAAAGAATATAACGATAGTGAAAAAGTCAGTGAAAAAAAATCGAAGCAGAAAAGAAAATAATAACGTGTTAGCGATAGTGTATGTGTATAATCTTAACCTGATAATTATCGTTAGTTAGTATAAATATCCCCACCGCCTATCCCTAATTTCTCCGCCCATGGATCCTGAATAAACATTCCGCGTTAGCAGAGTTGTTTTTCTAAAAAAATGTGGGCGGAATATTTTTCAGGACGACGAGCCACGTAATACATCCCCCCTCCCTCTCCGTCGTCCTGAAAAACCTTACGCTCACTATTCCTGAGCGAAGCCAATGCGCTATCACGTAAGGTTTATTCAGGATCCATGAGCGGAGCGCGTAACGTTCAAGATAATCTACTATTAATACTACACTGTTAGAAAGCAAAATAAGGAGTTAAATTATGTCTACTGCCTACACCTACATCATGTCAAACAAAAAACATGGCACCTTGTACATTGGATCGACCGTTGATTTGATTAAGCGCGTCTGGGAACACAAAAATAAAATATATGGTGGTTTTACCGCTAAATATGGTTTAACTCAATTAGTTTATTTTGAAGAACACGACGGCATTATAAATGCAGGAGAACAAGAAAAACGTTTTAAAAATTGGCGGCGAGAATGGAAAATAGCATTAATAAAAAAACATAATCCATTATGGAGAGATTTGTATGAGGATATTTTATGATCGTATCGTTCTGTTCAAGTTGTAACGATGTTATATCAAAATGAGAATAAAGCTTTAATGTTATTTCTCCGCTCATGGATCCTGAATAAACCTTACGTGATAGTGTCTTGGCTTCGTTCGAAAGTTGTGAGCGTCAGGTTTTTCAGGACGACGAAGTGGATGAGATTGGATTTTTGTGGTCAGTTCTCTGCTCATGGATCCTGAATAAACATTCCGCGTCAGTAGAGTTGTTTTTCTAAAAAATGTGGGCGGAATATTTTTCAGGACGACGCGGTGGGGAGGTTTGTTGTGTAGTTTTAATTTGAGTTGACAGAAATTGTTACATTAAGTCTGAGCTATCCCATATAAACATCTCTACTTGATTATTGCTCACTGTTATTTAATCTATAGCAATCTGTCATTTTTAAACTAAAACCACTCAAGTTCTTCCCCACTTCGTCGTCCTGAAAAACCTTACGCCCACAACTTTTGAACGAAGCCAATACACTATCACGTAAGGTTTATTCAGGATCCATGAACGGAGAGCGTAACGTTCAAGATAATCTACTATTAATACTGCGCTGTTAGAAGGCAAAATAAGGCGTTAAATCATGCCTACCGCTTACATCGTGTCGAACAAAAAACAGGGCACGTTGTGCATTGGATCCACTGTTGATTTGATCAAGTGTGTCTGGTAATACAAAAAAACATATGATCATGCTGTTCTGTTAAAGTTGTAACGATGCTGTATCAAGATGAGAATAAAGCTTTGACGTTATTTCTCCGCTCATGGATCCTGAATAAACCTTACGTGATAGTGCGTTGGCTTCGTTCGAGAGTTGTGAGTGTCAGGTTTTTCAGGACGACGAAGTGGACGAGAGGAGGTTGTTGTGGTTGGCTCTTCGCTCATGGATCCGGAATAAACCTTACGTGATAGCGCATTGGCTTCGTTCGAAAGTTGTGAGTGTAAGGTTTTTTAGGACGATGAAGCGGAAAAGTTCGTTTATGTCGTCTGCAACATTCGGCATACCGATTGCAAATCTTGAAATGCCTTGCTTTTATCAACGGGATTACGCAGCAAGTACGCTGGATGATAAGTCACAATCAGCGGTGTTTGGTGTCGACCATAAACATGCACTTGATTGCGTAATTGTCCCAGCGATGCTTTGCTATTTAATAGAAAGTGCGCTGCAATTCTGCCAACAGCCAGTAATAATTTTGGTTGGACGAGCGCAATTTGTTTTTCTAAAAATGGCGTGCATAAATCCACTTCTGCTGGGAGTGGATCACGATTATTAGGTGGACGACATTTCAGAATGTTGGCGATATAAACACAGTCACGCTCAAAACCAATGGCTTGCAGCATGGCTGTCAGCAATTGTCCCGCTCGACCCACAAAAGGCTCGCCCTGCTGGTCCTCATTAAAGCCCGGTGCTTCACCGATTACCATCAAGTCGGCATTGATGTTGCCAACGCCAAAAACAGGCTGTGTACGGGTTTTATCTAAGCCACAGGCGGTGCAGTGCATGACAGTTGTGCGTAAGGTTTGCCAATCAGTGTCAGATGGTTCATCTTGGCACGCAGAAAGACTACTAACAGCTTGCTTTAGCTGCCAAGCTTGTATGCCCATTGCTTGTAAGTAATTGATTTTTGTAGAGTCCATGTGATTTTATCGGTGTGAATGAAGAAGCGCTTAGGATAATCGAATTGGATGGTTGATAACAAGTTATCAATAGGCTATTGAATGCCCAGAGCCAGTGTAATTTTCTGTCGCTTTTAAACTGTATATATGGCCCTGAGTTGAATGGCGCCTCAGATCATCATTTTTTTTGCATACTTATTCTGTGCTTACTATTGCTATCTTGTTTCTCATGCAAACCCTGCTGACTACTGTTTTGTTGCACAGCAGAAGCGGCTATTTCTTTAGCATCGGTTGAGTGTTGCACGGGGCGAAAATTATTAGATGGCTCTGGACGGATCTCATGACGAGACAGGAGCTGTTCTTGCTGTGCAGCAGCCTGCATCTTTATTTTTCCATCACATGTGTTTATCAGGTCAGTACAGTATTTCTCAACACGTTTGAGATGATTAAACATTTTAGAATTATCAGAACAATCTTGCTTTAGGCTAGCAGCAGTCTCTTGCATCTTGTGAAATATACTTTTTGCTTCTTCGTGGCTACCTTGCTTAAGTAAATTTTTGGCTTCAGCGTCCATCGCTTCCATATTTTTATTATGACACTGCATTATCTGCTCATTAGTATAGCCACTAACTTTTTCAAGATATTGAAGATGCGCAGATATTTCACCGTTATTCGGTGTTACCTGGCCCTCCCATTCTTTTTTTATTTCAACAGCAGCTTTGTGGATTGCATCAAATTTTAATTGTGCATCCGCATGGTCACCTTTGGCAAATGATGTTCTGGCCGAAGCGATCAGACCTTCCATTATTTGATGATCCATCGTTATTTTCTCAGCATTCAATAGCTTCGTAGATTGAGATATTACTTCGTTTGTTATTGCCACTATCGCTGTATTGCCTTCAAAATCTTCGCCCACCGCTTGAAGTAATTGTATTCTTCCTTCTTGCTTTGCTATGAAGCTGTCTTCATATATTTCTTTTCTAGCGGCTAAAAAACCCTGACACTCTTCAACGGTTGGGGTCGAGTCTGGATCAGGTTTTATCGTGTTCATTCCGTCTATTGGTTCTTGTATCTTAATGAGCTTAGGTATAGCTTCCACAATAACCTTTATACTGTCTATTACGGATGTTTTTTTGCTATCATCGAGCGGGCTTGCAGGAGGAGGTGTAGTATTCGTTGCTGTTTGACCTGGTGATGGGGGCGCATCCAATGCTTTTCTTAGATCACTTTCCATTATCTCGTATTGGGTCTTCATTACACCCAATATAGGTTGTATAGTTTGTATAGCTCGTATGGCCTCATCCTTTTCCTGTTGAATAGCTCGTATGGCCTCATCCTTTTCCTGAGGCGTAACATCTTCCTGTGTATATTTTTGTATCTTGCTGATCAGATCGTCATACTCTTTGATCTGATTGTCATAATCTTTTTGTATCGCACTGATTTTATCGCCACAATCTTTTTTGAAATAGGCAAGAACTTGTTCTTTTTCTTTGGTGGAAAGAGGAGGAGGTGATTTTATAGCTGCGTCCATGTCAGCAAAAACAAGAAGGATAGATTTGAATCGAGACTCTGGAGTCTTTTCTTCAGCTATTCTACTCTTACATTCTGATAACTTGTTTTCAACGTCTGCTTTAACTTCAGTAAGGTAGTTAATCATGGCTATATTCTTATCGTTCTTTGCGTTCAGCAATTCGCCATCTACTATCGTGTCGAGCGTAGTAAATTTTTCTTTAGCCCCTTCATAATTGTCAAGGCCCCAAAATATATCTTTGGCTTCAATTCTCAAGGCCTCTATTTTTTTTGCGGCTTCAGTCAGTGGGATAGGCATAAATAACCCCTCATTATTGGATATCTGCTTTAGGTGCTAACTCTCAATTGGCACTACCGAACACTATTTAAGTATAGCGCTGATTAAGTATAGCGCTGATTATTAAAAATACTGCCTAGAGAAAAATTTTCAGAATCAGTTATAATAGATTGAAAAATATAGTAAAAAACTTTATGGACGATGCGTGTGGTTCTTTAGCTATTCATGTGGTCGGCACAGTTGCTCCTTCTCACCACCACAGGATTTTTAGATGGCGCAATCCGCCGCAGATGATTCTCGGTCGAGGTATGGATTTGGTAGGTAGAGAATTCTTTTCCTGAAAAATGTGCCTCTCCTGCTGGCTCTATCGCATTTCTATAATCTCTAGAAACCACTTTCACTTGGCAAAAAGTGCAAATTATAGTCTAATTAGCTAACTTTTAGTTCTAACCATTGTATGACGAGGTATTGCATGAAAAATATTGCCATCTATCCTGGGACTTTTGATCCTATCACCAATGGTCATGTTGATTTAGTTGAGCGTGCCTCACGATTATTTAATCGCGTGATTGTAGCGGTGGCAGTGAATAGCAATAAACAACCGCTATTTACGCTTGAGGAGCGTGTCAGTTTGAGCGAGCAAGCATTAGCTGCTTATAACAATGTGGAAGTCCGTGGTTTTGAATCTCTCCTGACAGAGTTTGCGCGTAAAAATGATGCCAATGTTATTTTGCGTGGGTTGCGCGCGGTTTCCGATTTTGATTATGAATTTCAATTAGCGAGTATGAACCGTCGCATTGCAGCGGATGTTGAAAGCATGTTCTTGATGCCAGATGAACGTTATTCGTATATTTCGTCACGAATAGTGCGTGAAGTCGCTTCCTTGGGTGGTGATATCAAAGAGTTTGTGCCAGAGATAGTTGCAAAAGCATTAACAAAAAAACTACGCGGATAATACCATGGCGTTAATGATCACAGATGAATGTATTAATTGTGATGTTTGTGAGCCGGTGTGCCCAAACAAAGCGATTTATCAGGGAGAAATGATTTTTGAAATCAACCCCAATTTGTGCACGGAATGTGTGGGGCATTTTGATGAGCCGCAATGCGTGACGGTTTGTCCTGTGGATTGCATACCTCTGAATCCAGATCATGCTGAAACCCCAGAGCAATTATTAGCAAAATACCAACAACTAACTGCAGAAAAATAATCTTATGTCCTTGCCTGTCGTGAACAATAAAAAAATCTTAGGTGCTTTTTCATTAGCAATGATTGCCGTTGTTGCGATTATTGATTTGCGTGGCTTGCCGATGATGGCGAGTTACGGACTCGGTGCGATTTTTGTGTATGGTTTAGCAATGGTGTTATTTTTAATTCCGAGCGGTTTGGTGTGTGCGGAGCTTGCAACGAACATACAAAAACCGGGTGGCATGTACGCATGGATATGTGATTCTTTTGGCGATAACGTGGGTTTTATCGCCATCTGGTTGGAATGGCTGAATAATGTGATTGGTTTTCCGGCATCGCTATCTTTTATTTGTGTGACGCTGATGTATTTGTTTGATCCTGGTTTGGCACAGAATAAGGCGCTTGTTTTTACAGCAACAGTCTGTATTTTATGGGTAACGACGGGATTTATTTTATTAGGTATGAAAGCATCGAGTCGCTTGAATATGTCGGGTGCTTTGTTCGGCACGATTGTTCCCGCACTCATTATCACTGTGTTGGGATTCTCATGGGTGTTGTTGGGCAAGCCCGTGCAAATCGCATTAAACTGGCATCACGTGATTCCAACGATGCAAGCAAGTAATCCTGGTATTTTTGCTACGCTGATTTTAGGCTTTGGTGGGATGCAAATTATTGCTTTTCATACAGCTAATGCGCGCAATCCTGGACGTGATTATCCGCGGGCAATTTTTGCGGCGGTGGCGATTATTTTTGGTATTGCCTTATGTACATCCATGGCAGTTGCGTTAGTGGTACCGTCTCATGATCTCGATATTATTTCTGGTTTAATTAATAGTTTTCAACGCATTTTTACGGCATTTAGCATGTCATGGGCAACACCGCTTGTTGTCGTGTTGATTGTCTTTAGTTCGTTAGCCACATTTGATGCGTGGTTTTTAGGCCCGGCGCGTGGTTTGGTAGTGGCAGCGCAAAATGGATTCTTTCCGCGGATTTTTTCTTACTGTAATCGACAAGATATGCCGGCAGCTATTTTGTTATTGCAAGCCGTGAGTTGTACGATACTTTCTGCCGTGTTTTTATATATGCCGGATTTGACGTCGGGTTTTTGGATCTTGTTAAATTTATCAAGTCAGTCGGCGTTGATGGTGTATATGTTAATTTTTGCTGCAGCGATTAAACAGCGGTTACTGCGCACAGAAAATCTTTCTCATGCCTATTATATTCCCGGTGGAAAATTAGGTGTGTGGATTGTTGCTGGTACGGGCTTTGTAACGTGTGCGATGGCGTTACTTTGTAGTGTGATTCCGCCTACGAATATCAATACAGGTAACTTTTGGCATTATGAAGCGATACTGTTTGGTAGCAATGCTATCTTCATCAGTATTCCACTCGCGATTATTTATTATTATTCGCGGCGTCGACGATTAGAGCATGCAGTTGCCACTTAAAATGGTGGACAAAGCACAGCGTGTCCACCGTGTTGACTATGGTGATAAGGTTAAATCCGTCATACCTGCTTTCGCAAGCGTAATTCTTTTTGGGGTGCTTGGTTTTGCAGCCGCTACGGTTTTTTTCAGATGCGTTTTAGTGGACTTTGATGGCGTGGCATCAACCTGTTCCATGGTAACATCTTCATCATCGTTCTCGCGATTTACTAACCATGCATTGATGGCTTGCAAATCATCGGCACTTAATGTGCCCGCCGCTTGCTTAAGCAGTAACAAATTATTGACGTAGGCATAGCGATCCGTTGCATATTGCGTTTGGGCTTGAAATACTTTTTGCTGTTGGTTTAAGACGTCCACGAGTGTTTGCGTGCCAACATGGTAACCCGATTGCAAACCTTCCAGCGAGCTTTCAGTTGATTTTACTGCTTGTTTGTCGGCTTTGATTTGCTGAATACCTGCAATAACACCTAAATAACTTTGACGCGTTGAATTGATTGTTTGACGTAACGCTTGCTCAGATTTTTGTGTCGCAACTTGGTAGCCATAACGCGCTTGATCTGTTTGTGCGACAACGGCACCACCTTGAAAAATTGGCACGCCGAAATTCAATGTGACGCTGGCATCGGATGTGTGAGTTTTGGTTGGGGCAAAAAAAGTTGTCGTTTCCGGTATGCTGCTAGTGCCTGTGTCGGTTGTGCCAGTGAGATTGTTATTATAGGCAACATTATACGAGCCTTGCAGACTGACAGTGGGCAGGTGACCACCAAATTGTTGTTTCACGTTTTCACGGGCGGCTTGGCTGGCAAGTTGCGTCGCTTTAATAGACCAATTTTGCAGTTTGGCTGTCTCTACCCATGCTTCCATATCCGCTGGCTGAGGAGAAATTAACGGAAATTTTTCGCTGAGTGTTGCGAGAGATGGATAGACATTGCCGGTAATTGCGCGCAGATTTTCTTGATCATTGGATAAGGTTGTTTGTGCTGCAATGTAAGCGGCTGAGGCTGTGTCGTATGACGCTTTTGCCGTGTACACATCGGTAACGGTTTTTAAGCCGACTTTGTATTGTTGATTGATTTGATCATATTGTTTGGCAAAGGCTTTTTTATTGGCTCTGTTATAGACGAGATTATCTTCGTCTTTTAATACCGTAAAATAGGCTTGCGCTACGCGTAGCATGAGATTTTGTGCAGCAGCATTCAGTGTTGCATCGGCTCCCTTGCTCACAGCGCCCGCACCCGTGAGTGCTTTAAATTGCGCATAGTTAAAAACAGTTTGTGATAAGGCTAATGTAACGGAGTAACCACGTGAGGTTGTGTTAATGGCAGGATTGCCTTGTGCGGCCGCCTGATTAAATTTAGTGAGTGAGGGGCCGCCATTTACTGATGCTTGCGGTAGTAATACAGAAGCGGCAATCGGTACGGATTCTTTATCCGACAGGCGCTGTGCGATTGCTTGTTGGTAAGTTGGATCGCTGAATAAAGCTTGTTGATAAACTTGCATTAAATCAGCAGCGTTAGCCGTGGCGTTAAAGCCAAGCAGGACGGTAAGCAGTAGCGCCTGTTTTTTCATTACTTTTGTTCCTTTTCTTTCCACGAAATCTCCAGAAGATACGGGTTTTACACTGTGAAAGCAAGTATAACTACGCAGGCAGTTTCGGAGTCTTTTTGTGTAGCATAATGGCTGAAATTCCACCGATGGCGAGAGCCGCGGGAATAATCCCAAGCAATTGTTGCCAGGTTTTAGCACCGGTAGTGGCAAGATAGGGGAGCGTTGGTTGTAATAAATTACCGAGGATTAAGGTAAATAGAACATTGCCGAGTGTTGTGATAAATGCAATTAATGCAAAAACGGATCCTGCAGTAGTATCAGAACAGAAATCATAGGCTTTCGCGTAACTGATGACTGCCGTACCGGTAAAAAAACTGGTAGCGAAAAAGAAGAGGGCGAGTGTGGTATACGTTAATCCCGGCATATAGAGCACTGTTGCTAAGGCACTTGCAGCCAGTAAATAACCTAACGTAATGAGTAATTGTTTTTTACCAAGCAGATCAGCAAACATACCCATTGTAATGGCACCTAAGGCGAAACAGGCGAAAGCCATGCTGACTGTGTCGCTGGCTATATCACGTGTGAAATGATGTACGCCGATTAAATAGGTAGCGCCGTAATTTAATAAAAAAGTATTACCAATCCAACCTAATAATGAAATCATACAAATTAACCATATTTTGCCATTGGTGATGAGCGGCAGCGCTTGTTTTAAGTTAAATTGCGTGGATGTGATAAATGGGCTTTGCAGATAATACGTGGCGAGCACGTTTCCTATTAATAAAACACCTAGGCAATTAATCAGGTTAGCTGCGGCGCGCATACCGATATCATTTACCATGGCGGTAAGAACATTTTTGGTAATGACGGGCGTCATCAATAGAATTGCAAACAAGAGTCCACAAAAAAACGCAAAATGCCGTTTAGGTAGCCATTGTGTTCCTAGCTTCAGTACACTGATTAAAATAAAAGGATGTGCGTAGCCAATTAAAATTCTGCCATCAATCATGGCCGGTATGCCTGCCGCTTTGCCAAAAACAGAGTTGCCGGCAATCGCTGCGACCAGTGCAAGCGTTAGAATGGTACGAGGACCAAAAAGGTCGACAATCAAGCCTGCGAATAATAGTGTGGCTATTAATGAGTATTGGTAGCGTATGGCTAAATCAGATAATGTACTGGCGGGAATATGAAATAAACGCAAAATATCACTCTGCATCAAGACCGGTTCATTGCGTAAAATGATAGAAAAAAAAATGGCGAGTAATCCGAGTAGGCAAATAAAAAGCCCAGGACGAGAGATTGAGGTTGGGTTTGTTACGAGATCGGTGTTCGCCATAATCTATCCTTGCATATGTGCGGGCGTTTATTGAGTATAGCAAAGAATGTAGGGTGGACAAAGCGCAGCGTGTCCACCAGCATACGATGGACACGCTGCGCTTTGTCCACCCTACATTCTATTTGTTTGTGAGATCGATGGCTAATTTCACAGCTGCTATTAAACTACCCGGGTTCGCATTTTTTGAGCCGGCAATATCCAAGGCGGTGCCATGATCAACCGAGGTGCGGATGATAGGTAAGCCTAGCGTGACATTGACGGCGCGATCAAAACCTAGATATTTGATAACAGGCAGAGCTTGATCATGATACATCGCCAAAATAGCATCGGCTTCTTGCAAATAAGGCATTGTGAAAATCGTATCAGCGGGTAATGGCCCGATGACATCCATTTTTTCTGCACGTAACTGTTGTAACGCGGGTGCAATCGTTGTTATTTCTTCTTGACCCAAAAGACCACTTTCTCCGGCGTGCGGGTTTAGGCCGGCAACTAGAATTTTTGGTCTAGGGACGCCAAATTTATTTTGTAACTCAGTATGTAAACAACGTAATAGCGTTTTTAATTTTTCCGTTGTAATAGCTTCTGAAACTTGTGCGAGTGGAATATGTGTTGTCGCGAGTGCCACTTTCAGTTTATCAACCACAAATAGCATAATGGCTTCTGTACTACGACAACGTGTGGCTAAAAATTCCGTATGACCTGTGAATGAAATTCCAGCTGTGTTGATAATGCTTTTATGAATAGGCCCTGTTACCAATGCATCGGCTTGTTGTTGTAAACACAAATCAGTTGCTTGCTCTAAACACTGAAGTACATAGCGTGCATTATGTGCATTGAGGATCCCTGGCAGAGCAGGTGCTGCTAAAGGAACCGGAATGATTTTTAGTCGACCTATTTCATGCCGCGCGGCAGGTTCAGTGAGATCAGTTGTCGTGGTAGTGAGAGGAAGCGATAATAATTCTGCACGTTCCGCCAGTAGCGTTGGATCAGCAACAACAATTAATTCCGCAGGCCAAGATTGTTGTGCGAGCTGAATGACGACATCAGGGCCTATCCCCGCAGGCTCACCAGGTGTGATAAGAATGCGTGGGATAGGCTTTTTGGATGCAGGTGTCACAATTGCTTCTCTGGGTGGGTATTAATAAACGCTTCGCTGCGAAGTTTCGTAATCCAGCTTTGCAAGCCCTCTTCGAATTTGCGTTGATATATCAATTGCTCTATTTGTTTATTTTGGGCATTGCTATCCATGCTAGCCGCCGCATTGCGTGTGCCAGCTAAGCGAATGATATGGAAACCATTCGGTGTGGCGACGGGCCCGAGAATGTCATTTTGTTTCATATGCACTAATTCATTTGCAAATGCCGGTGGAATTTGCGGCAACTTCAACCAACCGAGATCACCACCTTGCAACGCATGATCATTGCTGGATTCGGCGATCGCCACTTGTGTGAAGTTAGAGCCTTTATGTAATTTTGCTAAAATGTCTTCAGCGCGTTTTTTTGCTTGCGCGACATTTTGTGGCGAGGGGTTTTCTGGTAAAGCAATTAGAATATCTTCTAAGTGATATTCTTTGTTATTAAATGCTTTCCAGTCAGCAGAACGAGTGAAGTCTGCGACTTCTTGTGGTGTGATTACAATTTTTGAGCCGACTTCGTGTTGCTGAATTTCTTGTATCAGCATTTCTTCACGAATTTCTTTATGGTAAGTATTCATGTCGATACCTTGACTTGCTATTTTTGCATAAAGCTCTTTGACAGAAATTTTATTTTGTGCCGCAATCGATGCGATCGCTTTGTTGAGTTGATCATCCGTCACTTGTGCGCCCGATTGTTCAACCAGTAATAACTGCAGTTTGCGATCAATCAATTGATCAAGAACGCGTTTTTGTAATACATCTACGGAGGGTAGTGCTGTGTGACTGGCAGCCATTTGTTTTTTGACGCTCGTGATCGCATCATTCACCTCGGATTGCGTAATCACGCTATCATTGACGATAGCGGCAATGCGATCGAGTGACTCTGTGTGAGCATTAGTTTTTGCAGCAGCATTTAGCGATAAAAAAAGCACGCTGGCAAGAATACAGCTATTGTTAATCATACTACGGAGTTGTTGTTTCATAACTTTTTCACTTTCCCAAAATTAAAAATCTTGACCGAAATTGGTGTTGTAGCTGCCGATGTTGCTGCTGACGTACTGGCTAGGATCACCCGATCCAAAGTTTCCTAGGCCACGCAGTGCAAATTGGAAATAAATTTGGTTGTCATATTGTGGTGTACCTGTAATCACGTCCAGGTTTGTAAAGGTTCGACCACCCACAAAACGTGCAGCCCAACAACAGCTATCGTATTGTAAGCCATAGAGAAGGTTCTGGAAATGTCCTTCGTTAACACTTTTTGTCCAGTGACCAATAGCGCTCCAATTGTTGCTGACGGGCCATGCAAATGAAACATCCACTTGCTTCAGGTTATTACCGCTACTCGTAGCGGGAAGATTAGGCTGGATATCACCATTTCGCACAAAGTTATACCCAAGGTTCACTATCCGTGCCGTATCTGTATGATACTGAAGGGTAATAGTTTGGTTATCCATTTGATTTAATTGCGTATTCCAAATGGAATTTCCAGTGAGAGACCAAGATGGGTTGATTTGATAGGCTAAGATACCCGCAATCGGTGAACGGCGTAAGGTGTTATCGCGCGCATCGGAGCTTGTTAAACAATAGGGGTCATCAATCGTGCAAATAGTTACTTGCCGATTTTTGAAATAGATAATTTCAGCGATCCCGGCACGCAAACGCTCAAAACCACTGTCAGTATCAATAAAGCGCGTTGTGACACCGGCACTCACTTGATTGGCATCGCCAATACGATCTAAACCACTAAAGCGGTTATCTACAAAGAGCTGATTGTAAGTGAGGGTGTTGGTGGTGGTATCAAAGACGGGGATCTGATATTGGTTTCGATACGGGACATACAAATAATATAACTGTGGTTCCAGTGTTTGTTGAGCATCGCGACCAAAAAAGTGGATGTCGCGATCGAAATACATGCCTGTGTTGATATCAATGATGGGTAACGCACGACTGGTGCTTTTTGACATGATATTCGACACATCGCCTAGCGCATATTTCGTCAGCGCCAGTTGTACGCGTGGTGTAATGTAGTATGCAGGCCAGGTCAGCGGTAAGCTGATACTGGGTTGTGTATGTAGACGTTTCCCCGTCGGTGATTTTGTGCTTGTGCCGGGAGTAGAGCGAATATCAAAGTGAGTGACTTCATTTTTGATGTCGTAATCTAAGCCAAAACGTTGATCTGGATAATCGCCATCTAACACTAATTGCGGGAAACGATTATATTGATTTTGGGTAGCCGTCAAGGCGTCCACTGGATGCAAGGTTTGATATTGCTGCATACGTGTGGTGAAATTCCAATTTTTTCCTCGGTAATTGACATCCGCTTGTTGAACTAATTGGTTATTCGTGCTTTCTGTTAAGCCATTGCCAAAATCACGTAAGTAATAATCATCTGTGACGTAATTATAATCCACATTGCTAGACCAATGCTCATTAAAGCGCGTGCGATTTTGCCATGCAAATGAGCCGCGTGTGGTGCTGTCATTCTCAAGACGGCGCAAGTTCGCTTGTACTGTTGGGTCATTGACATATTGGTATTTATTTTGTGATGTGGTTTGTAATGTTTGGAAAGCTCTATCGCTGGGCGTGATACTCATTCTGATTTGGCCACCACTGGAGGGTGTGATATAGCGGAACAAATCATTTGCTTGTAAGCCGCGTTTTTTCATGAAAAGCGGTGTAATTGTTGTGTCGTAATTCGGCGCTAAGTTCCAATAAAAAGGGGTTTGGAAATAGGGCCCAAAACGATTGGAGGAACCAAAGCCAGGAAAGAGAAATCCTGTTTGACGTCTATTATCAATCGGAAAATTCAGATAGGGCGAATAAAACACGGGGACTTCTTTAATGTATAGTCGTGCCTGAGTGGCAACACCGCGCCCCGTATTCCTGTTGAGTTCGATATGCTTTGCTTGCACATGCCAGATGTTGGTATTGGGCGGGCATGTGCTATAAGACGCTTGCGAAAAATGATATATTTTCGGTTGGTCTTTGTTAAATTCGCTGGCTGTTCCCCAGGCGCTTAATTGTATCACTTGACGCGGTGCTTGCAGGGCTTTATTGCTCGGCGCAGGCGGTCTTGTGTTGGTGCTGCCATAAACAGTTGTCCGATAACTAATTTCTTGGAGTTTTTGGCTTTTCTTTTCCAGATCAAGATGTGCTTTATTGGCAATGATTAAACTGTCAGGCTCGCGCAAATTGACGTGGCCCATGAGATCAACCGCACTGATTCTGCCAGTGGTTGGGTTGCGATACAGATAGCCTTTGCTGGCTGTTACCTCTTGGCCTTGCTGTATCACCGTAATATTGCCATCTAAGATCGATGTGCCATGCTGTGCAAAGAGGGTTTGATCACTGGTGATTTCGACTAAATGTTTTTTGGCGGCGTTTTCAGAGAATGTAAACGCAGTTTCTAAGTAATAACCGTCGCAACGATTGAGGTTTTTTTTCTCAACCCAGCCTAGCTGTTGGGCTATTGTGGTTTCCGCCAGGGTTTGTTTCTTGATAACAAGGGATGGCGTAAGACAGGCGCTGGTAGTGGCGTATCCCTGCTGGGCCATAAAAGCTAGAAATGTAGCAATCAGTATGATTTTGGTAGTTTTTATTGCTAGCATGCGCCCGTCTCAGTTTCGACGTAAAAATCGCAAGTGTAACGAAAAGGGTGGGTGGAGGGAATCAAATAATATAACTCACGTAGGGCCTGCACATGAAAAATTGGCAGCTCTTCGTGAACGTGCCCGCGTGCGTGCCCGTGCCCGTTTTTAAGTTGTTAGTAGAAAAAAGACGGGCACGGGCACGCACGCGGGTACGTTCATGATTATTAAAGTACACTTGTCAGTACGCATGCATAGGCACTGATGGCTCACGTTATGTACAGCAGTTAGTGCCTAGTGCATAAGGTAATATAATCTGGAAGTATATCAGCCAGAAGCTTTGGGTGGTTGGTAGCCGGTTTTTTGTTGGCTGGCAACATGCACCTCTAGGAGTGCGATAATGTCGGCCATTTCCCGTTTTGTTTTTTCAGTAATGCTATAAAGTGGTTTTTCTTTATTGTCCTGTGCATTGGTATCGGCAAGAAAGAGCGTTGCGGTTGATTTCACGGTATTGAGAAGTTCTTGTAGTTTGTTTTGAATAGATTCAATCTGCTCACTTTCCACTTCTATTTTTGTTTTCCGAATTGTGTATTGAACAAGCATTTTGGAAATAGGTCCTGTCATCAATTCGGTGCGCATGTCGATAATGGATTGTTCGATGTCTTGTGTCGGGGTGCGCCAGAAACGGGCTGCCGGTATGCGTTTTGTGACATCGAGTGTTGTGGAGTAAATACGGGTATCAGCTATTGTTTTACGCATTTTTTCAAGCGCTGCGAGTAGTTCATTATATGTTTTGTCTTCGAAATTGGTTTTTGAGAATGACATAACAAAATCCTCGTACCAGATTGAATGAATATTATATGGTTATTATAGCTGATATTTTTTGTTGAAAAGTGATTGGCAAACGAAAGATATTGCTGGTTTTTATGAGTTTTCCTGTATAATCACTGTCCTATGTTATTATTTTTTAGCGAGATAAATAATGGATTCTCGTCAGCAAGCATTAATCTCTTGGTTGCAAGCCGACAGTCAGTTGCTATTTCCTCAGCTTGCTATGATGGCAGGGGACGCCAGTTTTCGACGATATTTTCGTGTGTCGACGGCGACGGCAAGTTATGTAGCGATGGATGCGCCACCTGAAAAAGAAAATAACTGCCAGCCGTTTATTGCAATTGCGCAGAGTTTGCGGCAACAAGGTTTGCAAACCCCCGCAATTATGGCGAGTAATCTCGAGCAGGGATTTTTGTTGCTGTCTGATTTTGGTGATCGTTTGTATTTGCATGAGTTAGCAGATCACAATGCTGAGCAATTGTATGGAGTCGCTTTATCTGCGCTGGCGCGTTTGCAACATTGTCAGATTCAAAATTGGAAAATTCCATTTTTCACAGCCGATTTTATGTATCAAGAATTGCAACTCTGGAAAGACTGGTTTTTGCAAAAACATGTGCATTTGCAGCTCGATGCGAAAACAGAAAAAATGCTGCATGCATTTTTTAATTTTTTAGCCGCCTCTGCGGCGAGTCAACCACAAGTACTGATGCATCGCGATTTTCATTCAGCCAACTTAATGGTGTTGCCAGAGGATCAAGTGGGTATTTTAGATTTTCAAGATGCATTTATAGGTCCCGTGACTTATGATTTAGTATCACTGTTGCGTGATTGTTATATTGCATGGCCAGATGTTTTCGTGAAAAAATTAGTAGTAGAGTATAAACAAAAATTACCCGCACTCGTCAATGTGAGCGAAATAGAATTTTTACGCTGGTTTGATTTAATGGGATTGCAGCGACATTTGAAAGCATTGTTAACGTTTTCCCGCAAATTCCATCGGGATCAGAATGCTAATTATTTGCAGCATATTCCGCGGACTATTCAGTATGTCGCCAATGTTGCGCCACTGTATCCAGAGTGTCGTGAATTTACTATATTTTTACAGAGTCTTGTTTTGCCAGCATTAGAAAAGGTGCAAACTGTATGCGTGCAATGATTTTAGCAGCGGGACGTGGTGAGCGCATGGGAGAGCTTACCCAAGCAGTACCGAAACCCTTGTTGAAAGTAGCAGGTCATTATTTAATTGAATATTCTCTCTATGCATTGCGTAAAGCAGGCATCACGGACATCGTTATTAATATTTGTTATCACGCGCAACAAATTAAAGACGCGTTAGGTAATGGTCAGCGTTATGGTGTGACGATTCACTATTCCGAAGAAGAAATCGCGCTGGAAACAGGCGGCGGGATTGTAAAAGCGTTGCCGCTATTGGGCGATGCGCCTTTTTTAGTGGTGAGTAGTGATATTATTTGCGATTATCCTTTGCAAAATATATTGAAAGATCCGCACGGATTAGCGCATATCGTATTAGTGGATAATCCTGTTTTTCATCCACACGGTGATTTTTGTTTATTTGGCCAACGCGTTTATTATGGTAAAGGCCAGACGTTTACTTTTGGTAATATGGGTGTGTACCGTCCCGAATTATTTGCGCATTGTCATCATCATGAAGGCGGGCGGTTTCGCTTAGGCGAAATTCTCAAGGCTGAAATTCTCAATCAGCAAGTCACCGGCGAGCACTTTGCGGGGTTTTGGCATAATGTGGGGACGCTGGAGCAGCTGGAGTTGGTGCAGCAATACTCGGATAACTTATCTATTTTAGCAGTATAATCATTATAGTATGGCGAGATACATACTTATCTATTGCGCTTTTATTTTGCGCCCTTTACTATAGCATCACGCGATAGGATGGATTCTATTCGCAAGCTTTCAGGATGAGCATCAAGGACGATATTTTATTATTGACTCTTTGAGGTTTATTTATGAAAAAGATGTTATTGAAATGTCTTTCCATTTTCAGTTTAGTTGTTGCCACTTCTTCTGCATTTGCTGCTTCCTCCTATGAAACAGCCGTAGTTCCAACATCGGTGGCTTTAAGTAATCGCGCAGCAATTCTAGCGCATGCGAATAGCAATGGTCCTATCTATGGGACGTATATAGTTGTGGTTAATCATTCTTATACAACTATTCGTTTAGCCTATCCTACGCCGGAGCAAATGATTACCGAAAGAACATCAGGCGTTATTAAAGATATTCTCCATAATGATTACACGACAGTTATTTTAAGAACAGAAGATGGCAAACAGTTTTGGGCAAGCAATACAGTGGGTCCATACGATGTTGTTGAAGTGTATGTTTCTAATAATGAATACGTTGTACATGACACAACGCCTTAATTTTTAATTAGTTGAGAACAATCATCATGAATTTATTTTTAAAAAGCGCAGTATTCGTTTTAGCAATTGCTGCGTTAGCAGGCTGTGTAGAAGACGATGGTTATTATACGGAAACTACGCATAGTCGAGCCTATTATACGGGTGTTAGCCCTGACTATAGCCATCGTTATAGCGGTCAGTACTACACGAGTCATACGCCACCGGCGCCGCCAGAAGACGGTGATCACGCATATCGATATCGTATCCGCGATAATGACGGTTATCGCACATCAACAACGCCACCGGCTCCACCAGAATCCAGTTATCGTGCAGCGCCAGCGCCTGCTGTAGTAGAAAGCAGAAGTTATTCGACAACTGTAACGCCAGCAGCACCGCCGGAAAACGCACCAGTACCTGCACCCATTGCAGCTGCTCCGGCACCCGCTCCTGTTGTTGCTTCTGCTCCAGCAGCGCCAAGTACATCTGCTTCGACAAGCGTAACACCAGCAGCACCGGCTGAAACGACAGCAGCGCCAAAGAAGCAAGATGAAGTGGCGGTACCTGCTACTCCTGCTACATCAAGTCCGACAGTGACAACTACACCTGCAGCACCACCTGAATGATATGAATCGTAGGGTGGACACGCTGCGCTTTGTCCACCCTACGATTCTATTTCATTTCACTATTCGATGCGTTAATATGACGTTCCCGCTGTAACTCCCCATCTCCATTCTATTTTTTACATCAATTTATTTTCTATTTTTTATTTCATACAAGGAAGTGACTATATGTCATTAGCGATTATTTACAGTCGTGCCAATACGGGCATTTCTGCACCCTTAGTGATGGTGGAGGCGCATTTATCACGCGGTTTACCGAAGTTTAATATCGTTGGCTTGCCTGAAGCAGCCGTCAAAGAAAGCAAAGACCGTGTGCGTAGCGCATTATTAAATTCACGTTTCGCTTTTCCCAAAGGGCGTATCACCATTAATTTAGCACCGGCGGATTTACCCAAAGAAGGCGGGCGTTTTGATTTGCCAATTGCCTTGGGAATTTTAGCCGCATCGGGTCAGTTGCCAAAAAATAAATTACCGATGTATGAATTTGCAGGTGAATTAGCATTATCCGGTGAATTGCGAGGTGTGCGTGGTGTGTTACCCATTGTGTTGGGAGCTAAGCAAGCAGCGCGAAGTTTAGTCGTGCCCACAGCCAACGCAGCAGAAGCAGCACTTGTAAAGCAAGCAACGGTGTATGCCGCCGCGCATTTATTGGAAGTGTGCGCTTACTTAAAAAATGAGGCTGAACTATCAATCTGTCAGCGTGCAGATAATGCAGTGACAACAACATGTCGTCCTGATTTACAAGATGTGCGTGGTCAACCATTGGCTCGGCGGGCACTGGAAATTGCAGCAGCAGGAAAACATAGTTTATTATTTATCGGCCCACCTGGCACAGGGAAAACCATGTTGGCAAGTCGACTACCCAGTATTTTGCCGCCATTAGAAGAAGCGGAAGCGTTAGAAGTGGCTGCCATCGCCTCTATTAGCAACAATGGATTTGATTGTGCAAATTGGCAAATATTACCATTTCGAGCACCGCATCATACAACATCAGGGGCAGCATTAGTCGGAGGTGGACGACCACCTAAGCCCGGCGAAATTTCATTAGCGCATCAAGGCGTATTATTTTTAGATGAATTGCCAGAGTTCGGTCGACATGTATTGGAGTCGTTGCGAGAACCACTCGAATCGGGTGCCGTGACAATTTCACGAGTGGCACATCAAGTGGTATTTCCTGCGCGGTTTCAGTTGATTACTGCAATGAATCCTTGTCCCTGTGGTTTTGCTGGGAGCCCGACAGGGCAGTGTCATTGCACCGATGAACAGGTGCGGCGTTATCTCGCTAAGTTATCCGGGCCTTTGTTGGATCGCATCGACATGCATGTTGATGTGCCGGCCTTGGCGCCCAATGTATTAGCGCGTGCGACGCAAGGTCAAGAGGAAAGCAGTGAGATTGTGCGCAAACGAGTTTTGCAAGCGCGACACTTGCAATGGGTTAGAGCACAAAAATGCAATGCTGAATTAGCAGTTGGTGAATTGGATCAGCATTGCCAATTGCAGGCTGATGCAGAAGCTCTGCTAACACAAGTGATGCAAAAATTTAATTTATCGGCGCGAGTTTATCATCGGATTATGAAATTGGCGCGAACGATCGCTGATTTAAGCCAAAGTGCATGGATTGAAAGCCCGCATGTGAGTGAAGCATTAGCTTATCGTTGCTTAGATAGAGCTAAATATATGATATAGGCCAGCTTTAACTCGAATTTTGGACAAAAAAATCCATCAAGAAGCGATTGTTACAGGCTATAATAGATAAAAGTACTTTTGCATTGGTTGAACATGGGAGGGTGTATGCCTATTACCTTTTATCCGCATGATGAAGACGTTTCTTTGGGGACGTTGAAAGAAAAACTAGAGATTACCATGGAAGCGGCAGAGCGTTATAAAGCGATTGTTTTGGATGCGGGTACACCCATCGTGATGAATGTCGAGCCAGGTAAACGTATGTCACCAAAAGAAATACGCGTGGCTTTTAACTGGCAGGAGCTTGCGAAAATATTTCGCGAAATTCGTGAAATGCCGGAGAATAATGCATCTAGCAAAGCCGCCAAGGCAGATCGATTAGCACGACTATCCGAAATATATGAAGTATTGCGCGGAGCAAAAATGCCTAAGCTTGAGGCTGTACGACTTGCGCTGATGAATGAAGTGAATCAGTTGCGGGCGGCAGGCGGTACGGCGCCTGTGGCAAAATAAAGAGAGAATAAATTTTAGTTGGATATCTTACTGTGATAGATCGGTGGACACGCGGTACTTTGTCCACCCTACGGTTCTTTTGACGCTTAACTGAATGGCAGTCAATCGCCTCTAGAGCGGCTTTTATACTGATTTTTTAGCAAAAAATTCGTGGAGATATCTCAGCACTGCGCTTTGTCCTACGTTTTTTATTTTATGCGGCAATCGATTCCATTGCGGTTTTCAATTTTTGCATAGCGGATTTTTCTAATTGACGAATACGCTCAGCAGAGACATTGTATTTGCTAGCCAAATCTTGCAACGTGCTCTTATCATCATCTAACCAGCGTGCTTGCAGAATTTCTTGGCTGCGTTCATCAAGGTGTTGCAGTGCTTGATACAATGCTGCGTTGGATTGGGTGGACCAATTCGTATTTTCTGTTTGTTGTGCAGGGTTGCTGCTCTGATCTTCTAAAAATCCGGCAGGACAAAATGGCATGTTATCATCATCACTGTGTTCATCATCATGCCCATCAAAGGATGCATCTGTCATGCTCATGCGCATTTCCATTTCGCGCACGATATCAGGTTCAACGCCGAGATCGTTGGCAACCGCATTAATTTCTTCGTTGGAAAACCAGCCCAAACGTTTTTTCATGTTGCGCAAATTAAAAAATAATTTTCGTTGTGCTTTGGTGGTTGCCACTTTCACAATGCGCCAATTACGTAAAATGAATTCGTGCATTTCTGCTTTGATCCAGTGCACTGCAAAGGTGACCAAGCGAACACCGACGTTAGGATTGAAGCGTTTGACGGCTTTCATGAGGCCGATATTGCCTTCTTGAATAAGATCATTCAGTGGTAAGCCATAGCCAAGATAGCCTTTGGCGATACGAATAACATAGCGCAAATGTGGCAAGATCAAGCCTTTTGCTGCATTGAGGTCATTGGTAGCCTGAAGCTGTGCGGCAAGCGCAAACTCCTCTGCCTGGCTTAGCATAGGTATTGCATTCGCATAGCCGATATAAGCTTCTGTGCTACCTATCGGTAGGCGAATATTAAATGCTTGTAAGCTATTGCTGGTCATTCATTTTCTCGCTGAGTTAACAAGTATTAAACGACATTTTAGCACTCTTCTATTGAGAGTGCTAAACAGATTTTTTCAAGAATATGCTTCAGGCTTCTATTGTTAATTTTAGCAGATTTTTACACAGTTTTTATGAGCTGGGGGTGCGCAAATGGCGGTTCACCGCTAGCCATGCACCTACTAAGCCTAGCGCTATGCTACTGAATAATAATAAAAATGTATTAGCCATACCAATTCCGATCAGTTGAAATTGACTGCGATATAAGCCAGCCAACGTGGTAGAGGGTTCTCGAAGCCACAATAATAATAAATCCACCAACTGCCAGGCGATAATGCCGCCCAGTAGGCCGTAAATCATACCCGCATAAAGAAATGGTCGGCGAATAAAGGCGTCTGTGCCGCCGATAAATTGGATGACGCTAATGTCTTTTTTATTGTATTGGGTCACCGAACGGATGCAGTGATAGATAATCAGTAGAACCCCGATAGCTAAAAAGCTCGATAATGCGTAAATGAACCGATGTGCTAGCATCATGAAAGCTGCTAAGCGCTGTGCCCACATCATATCAAGCTGTATGGATTGTATAGCAGGATATTGTTTGAGTATTTCGCCGAGCTTCGTTAAGTCAGCCGGTGAACGATAAGAAGCGATGGGTTGTATTACCACAGTCCAAGGCAATGGATTATTGGTAAGATCTGTCATCACTTCATCAATACCCGATTGCTGCTGCAATTCTTTTAAGCCTTGTGCCGGAGAGATAGCATGCACCTCACGGATGGCTGAGGTGGTTTTTAAGGTTTGTACGAGTGCGAGCGCTTCATTTTCGGTTGTATTTGGTTTAAGAAATACTGTTAGCTGCGTGCTGTCTCGGTAGTTGTGTCCCAGTATTTCAATGTTTTTTAGTAGCACAAATAATGTGGTTGGTAAGGCTAATGCAATACCAATGACTAAACAGGTAATCAGCGTGCTGAAAGGCGTTCGGCTAAGTTGACCCAGGCCATTGCGACGGGCTTGGCGATGCTGTAGCCAATATTGTCTGACGACGCTTTTGTCGAAAAGAGTGGATGTAGCGTGTGTTTTACGCTGGGGCTGGCTCATGAAATAGCTTCCCTTCGTGTAGAGTGAATTGAGGATAATGAAAATTATTAATTAAATTTAAATCATGGCTCGCAATCAAAATGGTCATGCCTAAACGATTAAATTGCGCGAAAAGATGCATAATTTCGCCCGCGAGTTTTGGATCGAGGTTACCTGTTGGTTCATCAGCGAGTAGTACAGCTGGTTTATTGATAACGGCACGGGCAATGGCAATACGTTGTTGTTCGCCGCCAGAGAGTTCGTATGGATAATCTTGTTCGCGATTATCCAGGCTCACTTTCTTTAATACGGCGTGCACGCGATTATTAATTTCTTTATGCGTGTAACCTGCAATTACCAGCGGTAAGGCAACGTTGTCAAATACTGTGCGATTCATTAATAAATTCGGTGTTTGTAAAATCATCCCGATTTGACGGCGTAATTCAGGTAACTGTTTTCTAGAGAGATTATTTAAATGAAAACTACCAATACGAATATCGCCTTGAGTAGGAAGTTCAAGACCCGCTAGTAATTTGAGTAACGTGCTTTTGCCAGCGCCAGAGCGACCAGTAAGAAATACAAAATCACCGGGAGCAAGATGGAAGTTCACGTTATCCAATGCCTTGTGGCCATTCGGATAGCGCTTACTGACATTTCGCAATTCAATCATGGGGTTCTGCCATTTCAAAAAGTGCATTAACAAATTCGTCGGCATTAAACGGTCTTAAGTCGTCTATTCCCTCACCGACACCAATATAACGAATCGGAATGTGAAGCTGTTTTGCAATAGCAAAAATAATTCCGCCTTTTGCTGTGCCATCCAGTTTAGTGAGAGCTAAACCGGTAATACCAATCGCATCATGAAATTGTTTTGCTTGTGTTAATGCATTTTGCCCTATGCTTGCGTCAAGCACCAGTAGAGTTTCATGCGGCGCAGAGGGATCCAGTTTCGTCATGACGCGTTTTACTTTTTTTAATTCGTCCATCAAGTTTGTTTGCGTGTGTAAACGACCCGCGGTGTCGGCAATTAACACATCAATTTCTCGCGCTTTGGCGGATTCAAGAGCATCATAAATGACGGCAGCTGTATCGGCTCCTGGTTGTTGGGATACAACAGGAATTTTATTGCGCTCGCCCCATACTTGTAATTGTTCGATGGCAGCAGCACGAAACGTATCGCCCGCGGCTAGCATCACAGTTTCATCGGCTGCTTGGAGACTTTTAGCTAATTTGCCAATGGTAGTGGTTTTACCGGAACCATTAATGCCGACGACTAAGATCACGAAGGGTTTTTTATCGTCAGGGATGGCGAGGGTGACTTGACAAGGATGCAGCATGTTTTTCATGTCTTCTTGCAAACAGTGCAGCACAGCAGCCGAGTCACTTAATTCTTTGCGCGCTAATTTTTGCGTTAGATGCTGAATTAATTGTTGGGTTGCTTCGACACCGACGTCGGCGCTAAGCAATTGTGTTTCAATGAGATCCAGTAAATCGTTATCAAGCGTTTTTTTACCGAGAATTAAATTGGCGATGCCCGTGGTGAAACGGGTGCGGGTTTTTGCTAAACCTTGCGCTAAGCGAGCAAATAAGCCTTTTTTTTCACTGGGTGGGGTGGGTTCTGTCTCTGCCGTTGCCGTTTTTTTTCGTCTTAATATGTTAAACATTGATCAATTCCGCCAAAATTACTGTGGCGTAAATGGTACCACACCCTCGGATAGGGATGGTACAATCGCCGGACATAAAGTAGGGGAAATAACTGTGGCTCAAGGCCAAATACGTATTATTGGGGGTGCTTGGCGCGGGCGCAAGATTCAAGTGCCTGATTTACCTGATTTGCGACCCACACCTGACAGGGTGCGCGAAACGTTATTTAATTGGCTGCAACCCGTGATCGCTGGCGCTTATTGTTTGGATATGTTTGCAGGCAGTGGGGCGCTGGGTTTTGAAGCGTTATCACGCGGTGCGGCGTATGTCGAAATGGTAGACCAATCGAGTGCCATCGTTGCTGCGTTGCGACAACAGTTACGTATTTTCGGTGCAGAAAATGCGGATGTCTATGCGGCTACCATGCCACAACAGTTGCGTACCCCGGCACGACCTTTTGATGTGGTATTTTTAGATCCGCCATTTAAAGAAAATTTATTGTTGCCATGCTGTACTTATTTAGAAGAAAAAGCATTGCTAGCAGACGGTGCTTATATTTATTTGGAATCCAAAGACACTTTAGATGAAAGTATGTTGCCAACGAATTGGCAATTATTAAAAAGTAAAAAAGCAGGGCAGGTGTCGTACCACTTAGCTCAACGTAAAAATCGGTAGAAGGAAAGCATGACATGAGTACACAAAAACCACGCTTACTCTCAGGTGATACGCCCACTGGCCGTTTGCACTTGGGACATTGGGTGGGTTCGGTCGAAAATCGCGTGGCACTGCAAGATGCCTATGATTGTTATTTTTTAATTGCGAATACACATGCTTTCACAACGCGTATGGATAGACCGGATGAAATCCGCCAAAGTGTGCTGGATATTGCAACGGATTGGTTGGCGGCAGGTATTGACCCGAAGCGCAGCACGTTGTTTATTCAATCCGAAGTGCCCGTTATTGCGGAGCTTACATTTTTTTTTAGTATGTTGCTTTCTTATCCGCGGGTGATGCGTAATCCAACTATTAAAGATGAGATTCGTGATAAAGGATTAGGTGAGAATTATCCATTCGGATTTTTATTATATCCGATTGGACAGGTTGCAGATATTTTAGCTTTTCGCGCGGATATTGTGCCGGTTGGCGAAGATCAAATTCCCCATCTTGAAATGACGCGAGAAGTCGCGCGTCGTTTTAATCAATTATATTGTGGTGTGGATTCTCATACAGAAGATAAAGATTATTTAACACAAGGCGGGTTATTTCCCGTGGTGGATGTGTTACTGGGGCGAACACGGCGCTTAGCCGGTATTGGTGCGCCGGGACCCGATGGTAATTTATTAAAAATGTCGAAGTCACTGAATAATGCGATTTTTTTAAGTGATGATGCAGATGCAATCGCAAAAAAAGTGAAAGCTATGTACACCGATCCGAAACGCTTAAAAGCAACCGATCCTGGTACAGTGGAGAATAATCCGTTGTGGATTTTCCATGAAACATTTAACCCAGATAAAGCGTGGGTAGCAGAAGCAGAAGCAAAATATCGTGAAGGCGGTATTGGCGATATGGAATGTAAAAAACGCTTAGTTGAAGTGCTAGTCGCATTGATTGAACCTATTCAGCAGCGTCGCTTGGTTTTTGAAAAAGATCCTGGCCAAGTATTGGAAGTGTTGCGTGAAGGAACGGCTAAGGCGAATACGGTGGCAGGAGAAACGCTGCGATTGGCGAAGAAGGCCATGAGGCAAGATTATTTTTGATTAGGGTCTAGGTAGCGCTTCGTGAACGGGCACGCACGTTCACGATTAGAGCACGCTTGTCAGTATTTATGTGTAGGCCCTATGTTTTTGATAAGCAGGTGTGTTCAAATATATATCAATCTGTTAAAATAATAAATATAGCGATATTGCCAGGAGGTGTGCCGTGGTTAAGATTCCGAGTTTAGATGATTTGAAAAAAGCCGGTGCTGATTTAGTGGATTCTGCAAAATCAGGCAAGTTGGTTGATCAATTGAAATCACATATCGAATCGGTTGGTGAACGCTTGACGAAAGACGGTTCGCAAATGCCACAAGGCGATGACCCAGTGAAAGCGCAATTTAAAGTATTGCAAGCAACCCTGAATGAGTTATATGAATCGCAGTCCGCACAAAATGAGTTAATCAAAAAATTTGAAACGCAATTAGGTGTGTTAGCAAAAGTAATTAATACACCACCCACAAAAACGAGTGAGGAAAAGAAAGAATGATGAATCATGAACAAGAAGATTTACGCGCCTATCGAAAATTTGGTTTAACACTATTGCAACTGATGGGTTTGCTGGCTATTGCTGGCATTGTTGCTGAAGTTGTGTTGAATTGGTTGTTTTAATCTATTGCTTCAACTGTGAATGCACACTGCGTTGAAATTCCCCCGGTGTATTCACTTGCATAAATCGATCAGCACTGCCGCCAAACCCATTAATCGTGATATTGCCATAGTTAAGCATTTGCGCTAGCAAACTTTGATCGATGTTCACAGTCGAGATCGTCGATAGCCTCAAATCAGCAACAATACGTTCCACCAAGCCTTCGCGCATGATCACCCGTTTATTGGTGACAGCATAATCCGATAATTGATACAGAATCCATTGCTGAATACCTGAAACAATAGCGGCTATCAAAAATATAATAGCGGGTAAGTGGTGGGCCGAGTTTAAAATAGGGAGGATGTGTGAAAAAGTAGAAAGCGTTTGATCTAGCCCATGTGTGATGCGGTTATCTGTGCAGAAGAATAAAGTGACTAATAAAAAAAGTGCAGGCACAAGAAAAACAATATAATGTTTTTTGGTGCGGAAAATAATTTTTTCATCAGGCAATAAATTGTTATCAATATAGCTCATGTATCAATCCCTATTGTAAGTGAAAAAATTCTTGTATTCCGGTTAAAAACATTTGCACCGCCATGGTTGTTAAGATCATACCCATTAAACGTTCAATGGCTGTGAGACCGCGGTCCCCCAATATTTTACGCAGAAAATCGGCAAAGACGAGCACAATTGTGCATGTTAACCATGCAATAAACAAGGCTAGTGTCCATAAGCTAAGATGTTGCGGTGCTTGATTGGCAAGTAGCATCACAAAAGCCAATGCTGACGGACCAGCAACAAGTGGAATGGCGAGTGGGACGATGAAGGGCTCCCCAATTTGTGATGTACGTTTGGTATGTTCTTCGGCAGGAAAAATCATTTTAATCGCAATCAGAAATAAAATAATACCGCCCGCAATACCAAGTGCTGGGCCTGATATTTGCATGCTTTCGAGGATGTTTTTGCCGAAGTACAAAAACAAGAGCAAGATCAAAAACGCAATGAATGTTTCGCGCAATACAATCAGTTTGCGACGTTTTACTGCCACACTGTTTAAGACAGAAAGAAACACCGGGACGTTACCCAAAGGGTCCATCACCAAAATTAATGTCATTGTGGCTGTATATAAGTTCATGATTACGATTATACCACAAGAATATAGAAAGTAGCCCGTATGCAGCGAAGCGTAATACGGGATGTGCCATGCGCAAAATCCCGTATTACGCTTCGCTGCATACGGGCTACTTTTCTAAAACAATGCCGGCAACTGCTTTGCTAAGTTCATCCGTTCTTTGACTGCATCATTAGTGAGTACAAACCCCTGTAATTGCCGTGCTTCATTGTAAAATAAAGCGCGAACATTATTATTTTCTATCTCAATTTGCCAATCGCCAGGCATACCTTTGGGCGGTGGGCAAATGGCTAAAGGATGTGTGGGTGTTTTTACCATCACAGGCATGGCCGGGTATTCCACCATTGTGTTCGTGCCAGCCAGCGTTTTGGCAAGCGCCCGCGAGCAATTTAAAAGTGGGGCAATGTATGGCAGCACATGTCCTTCAACTTCAGCGCAGTCACCGAGCGCATAAATTTCTTTGACACTCGTTTCTAGGTAGCGATTCACGACAATGCCACGTTGCGTTTTGATACGAGCTGTTTTTGCTAATGCAATATGCGGCACTAAACCAATAGCAGATAAAATCAAATCGGTATCGAGATGTTGACCATTAGAAAGTGTTAAACGATAACCGTTTGGGGCTTTGTTAACTTCATGGGCGATACATTCCAAATGCCAGCGTATGCCTTGTTGTGCTAAGGCTTGTTGCAGTAATTTCCCAACACTACTCGGAATCAGTAAATCCAATGGTGCTTTGGCAGGTGCAATCACATGGACTTCGTAGCCGGCATTGCAAAGATCATTTGCAAATTCACAGCCAATTAAACCGGCACCCAGAATAGTAATATTTTTTTTATTTTTAATTAATTCTTGAAAGGTGGCATAGTGATGAAGATGATTCACGGACATGACTTGATCCACAGCATTGCCAGTGAGAGGGGCTTTTACTACATCCGCGCCGCACGCTAAGACTATTTTGCTGTAGGGAATGCTTTCTTCGCCAATCCCAATGGTTTTGGTGATCGGGTCAATATGCGTGACGAGACTGTGGGTTTTAATCACAGCGTTTAATTGCTCGGCCATGGTGTTGGCGGTGGCGGTTGTTAACGTGTCAGCGTTTTTGCCACTGGTGAGAGCGGTAGAAAGTAACGGTTTGGAATAAAACCGGCCTTCGTCAGCCGTGATGAGCATGAGTGGCGATGTTTGATCAATTTTTCGAAATTCGCGAGCTAATTGATAGCCTGCTAAGCCGGTGCCGATAATAATGATAGGATGTGTCATGAGGGTTCGCCAATATCTAATAATGTAGGGTGGAGAAAGCGCAGCGTGTCCACCAAATAATGGTGGACACGCTGCGCTTTGTCCACCCTACTATGGTAATTTATAGTATAATTTTCTCCATTTATAAACAATCAAATGATTGAGTGCTTAATATGCAAAAACTTCTTTGGCAGCAGTATAATGCTTACCATTTAACACATCTTCCGCCAGTCGAATTAATAGACTGGCTATTGGATTCAGGTTCTTTTATTAAGCGCTTAAAGCAGCATAGCGCGCAGCTGCCTGTAGTGCGTGTATTATCACAACAATGGCAATGCCCACCTGTAGACGAAAGAGCGTTACTCGGTATCAGAGAAAGACAAGTGGCATTGGTGCGAGAAGTATTGATTGGTAGCGGCAATGATCAATGGATGTTTGCACGCACCGTGTTTCCGGCAGCCACATTGACAGGCAGTGAGCGGCGGTTAGCGCATCTTAAAAGCCGCTCGCTTGGTTCCGTTTTATTTAAAAATCCACGCGTGTTGCGCAGTGATTTTGAATTAGCCTGTATTAAACCCGGTATGGAATGGCATGAAAAAATTCGCCAAGTGACAAATATCGATAAAAAAATTGTGTGGGCTAGACGTTCGCAGTTTTTTATCAAACAAAAATCGTTATTGCTGACGGAAGTGTTTTTGCCAGCAATCAATCAATTAATCCGGTAAAAATCATGCTGTCACAATGGACGCAATATTGTTTACTGATGCGGCTACATAAGCCGATTGGAATTTTATTATTGCTTTGGCCGACGTTGTGGGCATTATGGTTGGCGAGTCATGGACGACCACATTTCCTTGTATTATGTATTTTTGTTGCCGGTGTTGTGTTGATGCGTTCAGCGGGTTGCATTATCAACGATTATGCTGATCGCAAAGTCGATGCGTATGTCAAGCGTACCAGTCAGCGACCATTAGCAACGGGTGCAATCAGTGTCAAAGGTGCATTAATCGTCTTTACTGTGTTGAGCTTATTCGCTTTTGGTTTAGTGTTGTTTTTGAATGTGTATACGATTCTTTTAGCTATTGTCGGTGCAGTGCTAGCGATTATTTATCCCTTTATGAAACGTTTTACGCATTTGCCGCAAGTGGGGTTGGGTTTGGCATTTTCATGGGGAATACCCATGGCATTTGCTGCAGAAAATAATGCCATCCCATTGGCTGCTTGGGTTTTATATTTTACCGCGATTCTTTGGCCAGTCATTTATGACACGATGTATGCCATGACAGATAGGGATGATGACTTAAAGGTTGGTATCAAGTCGACAGCAATTTTATTTGCTACATGGGATACGGTTATTATTGCGGTTTTGCAAATGGTATTTTTATGTGGTCTGATCTATGTGGGTTGTTTGTTTAGATTGACGATGAATTATTATGCGAGTTTGTTGCTAGTCGCTGGTTTTTTTTGTTATCAACAAGTTCTCATGAAAAATCGTGAACGAACGCAGTGTTTTAAAGCATTTTTAAATAATCATTGGGTGGGTCTTATTATTTTTGTGGGAATAGTATTGGGTTTGCCAACATGAAGATTGTCGCGGATGAGAATATTCCATTATTACCAAATTATTTTGGACACGTTGGTGAATTAGTCGTGAAGCCCGGGCGTAGTATTACGCGTGATGATGTGCTAACAGCTGATATTTTGCTGGTCCGTTCCGTCACAAAAGTGAATAGTGAGTTGTTAGCGGGTACGTCCGTTAAATTTGTAGGAAGTTCGGCGACAGGTGTTGATCACCTTGATACGGCATGGCTAGATGCGGCTGGTATCAAGTGGTATGCAGCTGATGGTTGTAATGCGCGCGCTGTTGTGGAGTATGTCGTTGCTGTTGTGGCAAGTTTAACAAAACAAGCAATTTTTCCTGGGCGACAATTGCGAGCTGCTGTCATTGGCGTGGGTAAAATTGGTAGTCAAGTTGCCGATGTTTTAAAAATATTAGGATTTGAGGTCGTATTGTGTGATCCGCTACGCGCTCTGCGTGAGTCGAATTTTTTATCGGTGTCACTGAATGACTTAAGCGATTTCGATTTGATAACACTGCATACACCATTAGTTCGCCACGGTGAATATCCAACACACCATCTCATCGATAGAAATTTTTTGCAGCAACAAAAAAAAGGCTGTGTTTTGCTGAATGCGGGTCGTGGTTCAGTAATTGATTTTTCAGATCTTGAAGAATATGGTCAGCATTTATATTGGTGTTTGGATGTGTGGGAGCATGAGCCACGCATTAATTTTGAGATGTTAGCGTTAGCAGAAATTGCCACACCACATATTGCTGGCTATTCCATGCAAAGCAAGCAGCGTGGTGTGGAGATGGTGTATCAAGCTGCGTGTGCTGCTGGTGTGGTTCCAGCTGTTACTGCGTCATTGATTTCGTATCCTGAAAAAACGATTTCGTTTGCTGGCAAAACAGTTGATTGGTGCGATGCGGCGTTACGGATTTTTGATCCGCGCGCAATGACGCAGTTAATGAAAGATGAATTGGTTGAAGACGGTAGCGGCAAAATCTTTGATCGTTTGCGCCGGAATTTTAACAATCGATATGAATTTGCATATGTCGCACTGCAAGATTTGAATATTTCTGCAAAAGACAGTTCGCTCTTAACCCTTTTGGGTATCAACAAGTAGCCCGTATGTAGCGCAGCGTAATACGGGATAATATGCATCCAATCCTGTATTACGCTGCGCTACATACGGGCTACTTTCTGTTTAATTCTTTTTAGGAACCGTTAACTTTCACAGGCTTATTTTTTTTAAAAGCCACCGCTAATGCCCCATCTATTTTATTACTTGCCTCATCAAAATATTTTTTAATAATGTCGACATCGTTAGCTAATGGGTTTAATATAAAATCTTTAGCTGCATCCCAATTCTTGAAGTTATATACTTCTTCAAGGGTTTGGCCTTGAAAAATAAGGCTGATTATTTTTTTATTTTCGATAGCCTCCATTCGATATAACTTTGCTGCGCAGAAAAAATTTTTTGCTGCTTTTTCATGGAAATCACGCGCAACAGCAGCGCCATCAACACCCTTATTCATATAGTAATTACCAAGATCTAAATAAATATATGCAGCATGCATATAACCTACACTCCAATACAGATTGCCCAGTAGGTCTAGATCAGCCTCTATCTGCAGCTTTGCTGGCATTATTTCAGTATTGCTTTTTATTTTCTTAACATTTGCCTCGCAACGCAATAATAAAGCGGAAAATATATTTAATTTACAAGCCGCATTTAAATAAAGATCATTTTTCTTTTGCTCATATTCTTTTAGTAAAAAAGAACCTATATATTCGTTCATGATAGAACATTTAACGTCTCTATCAACTGATACGGTATTTGATCCTAAATATCCTTCTCTCTTCAGCAGAGCTATATTGCTCATCATACTTTTACTGTTATCTTCAAAAAACTTTCTAAAAATTTCACTATTTTCAGAAAATTTTAAAACTTTTCTAGGAGGATAATCATCCCCGCTTAATTCATTTACTAACTTTACACTAGCGCCCATTGCGGCTAAGGAAGCCGCTGGTGCTAACGCTCGTTTAATACGTTCTTCAAGGTTAGCAAGCTCTTGCTTTTCTGCGTTATTAAGCTTTGTCAGTGAGGTGATGGTTGCAGAAAACATAATTTACTTCCTTAAAGTTTTGAGCCGCCAACTCGTATTGCGGGAGTTGCGGTTTGTTCTTGAGGGTTTGTTACTTGATATACTTGATCATTAATAGGAGGTTCTACTGATGGCACTGTGTAAATAGGTACTTTATACATTTCTCTAGCTTTTTCAGAAGAGGGTGCTGCACTTCCACCTACTGTCATCAGCATGCTTGCTGTTGAACTTTTGGCATCGAGTGGCAATCCGGGTTGAGACTCGTTTTCCAGCCCTGTATTCATCTTAACTAGACTTATAATGTTGACAATTTTACCACCCGATGCTTTAAGCTCTTCATAATATTTTTGAATTTCCTGGATAGAATTTTCAGGATTGTTTGAGAGTTTAATTTTAGGATTGACTATAATATTTGCGTCTTCTAGCTCTCTAATGAGGGAAATTCTTCTTCGATCTAAGCTGCCAGCATGGGTTTCTGTATTAGTATCTATTAAAGCAACTTCATGCATGTCTTTAAGGGCAGCTCGAAGTTCTGCTCTTTTTTCTGTGCTGGAATTTTCATATTCACTTAAGTTTAGTATACCTACTGATTCTTCGTGCTTCGGAATTAATTTCTTTAGCTGGTCTTTTAGGAATTCATCTATTTCTGAAAACAAAGGTCTTTTTTCTGGATCTTCATGATCCATTCTATTGAGAAATTGATCAATTTCTTCATTTTCTTCAAGAAAAGCTGGTTTATCGCCAATTAATCCCCAGTTATTATATTGATATCCAAATAGAATTTTTAGCGTTATACCCAAGGCATAAATATCAGTAGCATCATTGTAGAGGCACTCATTTTTTTGTTGAACTTCCTCACTTTCGAATTGGTTTGGTAGGTTAATTTCCTTTGCCATAAATGTCATTGTGCCGGGTGCAAAATCTTTCCCTACAAACTTAACCTTTCCAGTTTCATCTTTCTTCCTGGCTAGGCCAAAATCTAATATGATCACCCGGTTCGTGCTAGGGTCATAATTAAAGTTACCCGGTTTAATGTCGCGATGTAAATATCCTTTTTTATTTACAGCATCAATCGATGAAACAAGCTGTATCGCAATATCCATTCGACGTATAGGCGAAAAATTTATTTTTGCATCCCCTTCTACTAATTTTGATAAAGGCTTACCCCTTGCCAGCTTCATCATGATGTAATGTTTTTTTGCCCCTGCTCCGCCTTGCTTTTCGCAGTGTCCTATGAAAGAGTTTGAGGCCTCACTTAATGCTTTGATTTCACTTGTGACGAGTGGTAAGGGATTTTTTTTTGCAGATAAAACTTTTAAGACAGTCCATTCTGGCTCTTCACCAGTTTCGCTTGGCTGTTTTTGAGCAAGAACAGCTTTGCCAAATGCGCCTCTCCCGAGATAATGATTCTTACCGCTGTAAATCGCAAATAATTCTTTATTGATTACCGCAGGCCTTCGGCTGGCCTGCTCCCTTGAAATGTTATTCTTTCCAAAGATGATATTCTTTTCATGTGCTTTAATCTTAAGTTTATCCAGATACTCTAGATCCTTGTCTGTAAATAAACTCCCATTATCATCCAAATCGTTTAAATCAACATTTCGTGGCACAAAGGGCACAGATATTTCCTTCACTTCGTCAGCTTCAGTGCGCTGGCTTTCATGAACTTTTCTAGTGCTTTCATACGGCATATAGTCAACTCCCTATGGGAATCTTTGCTAATTTAAGTATAGACCCAATTTATAGTTTTATTCTGGGCGGGGAGGGTAGATGAATGTCATAGCAGAGTGCAAAGTGGAAGTATCGATTTCTTGATTTTGTTTATAAAAGTCAAATAGTTAGAGTTGAATATATAGAATTGTAGGGTAGAAGAAGCGATGTGTATCCACCAAATTAATTAATAAATCCCCGTCCCACCATCATCTTCTGTCGTTGTTTCCGTGACTGTTGTCTGCATGCTTGGATCTTGCTGTTGCAATGATTTTACATAATGATGTGTTTTCTCGGAGTCCGGTGTGTACGGTTCCATAAACACTTCAGCAATAGCACTCGCATCTGTTGCATCCGTACGTAGACCTGTATCGCGATCAACGTTGATGTGCGTGATGTTGGGTGGTTCTGGTAGTGTGTGTTCCGGTTTATTTTTCAATGCAGCTTGCATGAAGTCAATCCACATGGGTAGTGCGGCTTGCGCGCCGTATTCGTGTAATGATTGTGGTTGGTCGAAGCCAACCCAAGATAGTGCGACCACATCTGTGTTGTATCCGACAAACCATGCGTCAACTTGATTGTTAGTGGTGCCAGTTTTTCCTGCTAAATCACCGCGTTTTAAGCTGCGTGCTTCGACGGCAGTGCCATATTGGATAACGTCATGTAGAGCAGAGGTGACAAGAAATGCATTTTGAGCGGAGATCACGCGTGGTGCATGTGAAGTGTCTTGAGGTGTTGGTGCAGTTTTATCTGCTGTTGCAACTTTCGCATCAACAGGTGGTGCTGGTTCACTGCACGTAGGACAGGCTATTAATGGTTTCGCTTGATAAATAATTTGTCCTTGTGAGTTGCGAATATTATCAATGATAAAAGGTGTTACGCGAAAACCACCATTAGCAAATACCGCATACGCTGTTGCCATATCAAGTGGTGTCACATTCGCTGTGCCCAATGCGAGTGAAAGTTCAGGTGGTAATTGCGAGGCAGAAAATCCAAAACGTTGCGCATAATTCACCGCATAATGCGTGCCAATTTGACTTAATAAACGGATAGACACTAAATTACGTGAATGCACCAGTGCCTCTCGCAAGCGGGTTGGCCCATAAAAACGCCCGGTATCATTTTGAGGACGCCAGAGTGAATTATCCGATGGGTTTTCGATGACGATAGGCGCATCGTTGATGACGGATGCGAGCGTGTAACCTTTTTCAAGTGCGGCAGAATAAATGAAAGGTTTAAAACTAGAACCTGGTTGACGCAGTGCATTCGTGATGCGATTAAAGTTACTGTTTTGGTAATCAAAGCCACCGACCATCGCAAGAATTTGTCCGCTTTCTGGGTTTAATGCCACCATGCCTGCTTCGGATTTAGGGATTTGTACCAAGCGCCAGCTACTACTGCTCGGCACGATGCGAATCACATCACCGGGTGTTAGGACATCGTCTGCTGTTTTTGGCATGGGGCCGAGATCATCAGAATCAACTTGTTTGCGTGCCCAGGATAATCCTTTCCAGGGAATGGTAATGAGAGAGCCGTCTCCGCGTAGCGCGGTGACATCATCATCCGTGAGTTCGAGTACAGCAGCGGGTTCTAAGCCATTCACAATAGGGATGTTATGAATTTTCTTTTTCCATCCCATGAGTTGATTGAGATTAGGATCACCTAGATGTTGTTCTGGTCCGCGATAACCATGTCGTTGATCGTAAGTCAGTAAACCATCATGAACGGATTGGTTGGCAATACTTTGTAAGTGGCTATCAATGGTTGTGTAGACATTGAAGCCATCAGTATAAATTGTATCGCCATACATTTGTTCGAGTTGTTGGCGCACTAACTCCGCCGCATAGTTTGCTTTTATTTGGGTATGTAAATCATGATAACTCGCATTTAAAGGGGATTTCATGGCGATATCGTAAGCATTCTTGTCAATGTAGCCTAGTTCTAGCATACGGTTAAGCACATGATCTCGACGTTTATGCGCAGCTTCTGGATTCGCCAGTGGATTTAATGTGGACGGTGCTTTGGGCAGCCCCGCTAACATCGCATTTTCAGCAAGCGTTAATTGATTGAGTGGTTTGCCATAATAAATGTCGGCAGCAGCGGCGACACCATAAGCACGATTACCGAGAAAAATTTTATTGAGGTAGAGTTCTAAAATTTTTTGTTTGCTAAGACGGTGGTCGATTTTCAACGCTAATAAAATTTCTCGTAATTTGCGACCGAAGGTTTTATGGCGTGTTAAGTAAAAGCTACGCGCAACTTGCATGGTAATCGTGCTGCCACCTTCTTCTTTTTTGCCGGTGATAATTAATTTTAAAGTGGCGCGAAGCAATCCGGGGATATCAATGCCGGGATGTTGAAAGTAGCGTTGATCTTCTGTTGCTAATACGGCATCTATCAATTGTTTGGGAATTTGTTCTTAAGGAATGGGAACGCGACGTTTTTCTCCGTAA
>JABDGK010000006.1:0-10537 GCA_013286085.1 Gammaproteobacteria bacterium
CATTTCGAGCCGGAGTTTTTTATCGTGGCGTTTCACTTAATTGATGTGAACACATCTCAATATTATTACCGAGGCTCATGCAGCCATGCGTGCTAGTAGTTTTTAAATTTAATGATTGTGACGTAGACTGCGGCGTGCCATTAATAAGTATTGAGTTAAGATCAGCTTGGGCAGGCGTGAGAGAGTCGAGTGATGTTCCAATAATATTCGTCGGGAAAAGAATGTTACTAATCAATGTGGATGAAACAGTATTAGTAACGGGTGGCGTCACAGGTGGAGTTACAGGTGGAGTTACGGGTGGAGTTACGCCTAGCTCTATACCATTAAAATACAATGAACCAGGAGAGACCGTATTTAACAAGGCAACTTGTTTCGCTGCAGCTGATCCTGATGCACCATTGATTACACCTTGTAAATTGCCACTCGTTACACCGAGAGAAAGGGCAGCAGCATTGATTGTGCCATTGGCTTGACTTGTTGTGACCGTGGCGGCGCTATTGGATGCAGTCAAACCGACATTACCAAAATTCGTATTACCTGTCCCCGCGTTTTGTGTGAATGTACCCACATTAATTGCGGCATTATTCGTTACATTCTGTGCATTTGCAATTTGTAATGCAGTTAATGGTGTGATATTACCGACATTAGCATTAAAGGTAATATTGCCTTGTGAGCCTGCATTTAATGTCAGTGTTTGTGCGCCGTTTACTGTGCCATTGAAAAGAATAGCGTTATTATTTGTTGTAACACCCAATGCGTTTGTGATGGTGATTGGATTTCCAAAGGTGACACCGCCTGATGCTGAAATACTATTACCATGTAACACTGTATTACCATTAAAACTTAACAATCCTGTGGTTGTCACATTCGCATTATCGGTAATGGTTGAGCCCGTTAACGTTACTTGTGCGGGTGCTGTACCTTGACTACCGATAGCACCTTGTATGGTTAACTGACCTGTACCTGCATTGACGTCTGCGTTATAGGATCCATCCAATGAATTGATAGTGAGATTACCATTTTGTGTTTTCAAACTCGCATTACTTCCTAGTGTTACTGCACCTAATGTCATTGCAGCGCTATTCGTGTTGATCGTGCCATTCACTGTTGTATTACTTGCGGAACTTGTTAATCCACCATTGAAATTCGACACGCTATTGCTATTCGCACCCAGCGTGACGCCTGCTGTATTATTCCATGTCGTTGTATTTGTAATTGTATTATTACCATTTAAAATAACTTGATAAGGCTGTGCATAGGTAATTAAACCAGCTAATGTCGTGTTACCATTTATCGTGACGGTGCCTGTTGCGGATGTCGCATTTTGTAATGTTAATGTGTTACTAGCACCATCAATACCTGCGTTAAAGTTAATTGCACCACCTACAGAATCGACTGTCGCTGACTGTGTTAACTTAATGATGTTATTAAAATTAATTGCGCCACCCTGGGATGAGACATTGGCACTTAACTGTGTTGCGCCGGTGCCGGCTGGTGTGACTGTGATCGCGCCACCATTGGATTGAACAGCACCGTTAATATCAATTGTTGAATTACCTGCTCTACCTTGTAATACAATATTTCCTGCTGCTTGTATTGATGCACCACTTGCAATTTGAATCCCGGCACCTTGATCAGCCCCGCCTAAGCCATTCAGACTAGAACCTTTTAGCGTTAAGTTGCCACTACTGTTAACACTACCGGTACTTGCGATCATGACACCACCCACACCGATATTTCCAGCATCTCCTGCTAATGTTAAATTAGATCCTGCACCCGAGGTAGTGAGATTACCATTAATAACAAGATAGCGATTTACATCAAATGTAATCGCTGTTGCGAAATTCAATGTACCTAACGTTAAATCTAAGCCATTACCTTGCAGTGTTATATTACCCGCACCCACAACAGGTGAGGCAGTTAATGCGATACCGCCACCAATAGTTAGAACGCCGCCCGATCCATTACCTGTATTTAATATGCTATTCACAGTCAATGCTGTCACGTTATTAGGGTTTGCTGTCGTTAACGAAATTGCACCGCCTTGTGTATTGATGCCATTGTTAATTGTCATTGTGCGAGCACTGCTATCAGGTGTTACTGTATTCATGGTGACATTACCACCTGTGGTATTAATCGTGCCGCTGTTTGACATATTGCCGGTATTGGTGATTGCAACATTTCCACTACTGTTTTGATTAATGCCGGTGATTGTGAATCCGTTAGTATTATTTGTTAATACAATATCACCACTGCTGCTGTTGGTTGCATTGAAGCTCGATACTGCATTGGCATCATTTAATGTTGTGCCGCCAACAGAACTTGTTGTTAAGAGAGCACCGGTAATCACGCCCGATGTTTGATTAATCACATCACTGGCAGTTAAATTGATTGAGCCAGAGCCTGTCGTACTGATATTGCCGGATGCCGTGATAGCACCGGTATTATTCACTGCCACTGTACCACTGCCTGCTTGGCTGATGCCTGTAATGGTTAATGGTGCAGCGGTATCTGTTAATGCAATATTACCATTTGTTGTATTTGTCGCATTGAAACTCGCTATGACATTGGCATTATTTAATGTGGTTCCACCAACAGAGGAGGTGGTTAATGCTCTTGAATTAATGGTGCCGCTTTGTGTAATTGCACCATTTGCAGAGAGGGTTAAGTTACGTCCAATAGTTGCGGTTGCTAATTGTAATGCTTGATTATTCGTAATGGCCGCATCATTTGTACCATTGTTTGCGAGCGATACCGCGCCGGTAAATGCATTTGCGCTATTTAATGTAATCGCATTGCTACCAGCACTAAAGTTTGAGGTGCCTGTCACTGTCAACACACCGGTTTCGGAAATTGTGCCACCGGCAATAATGCTTAAATTCCCGGTAGTTGTTAATGCAGAAAGCGCTACCGCTGCATTATCAAATTGCAAAGCAACATTACGTAAATTGGCCAATGCCCCAAGATTGGTGGGTGATGCTGCATTGGCATTGATATTGCGTAAGCCAATATCACGGAAGTTACTTAACGTGCCGCCGAACGTAATTGCTGTGCTACCCAAATTATTGGCTGACGTATTGAGTAAAATATCGGAATTGGCGGCGGTTACTGTAATGGATGTTGCAGCTGTGCCACCTGTTGCGGTAATGGCCCCTGTTTCTGAGATACTACCGCCTGCATTTAAGGTTAAGTTACGACCAATGGTTGATGCAGCTAATTGCATAGCGCCACTAGTTGTTAAGCTCACATCATTTGCACCACTATTTGATAAGGTGACAGCGCCTGTTAATGCATTCGTGCTATTCAATGTAATTGCATTCGCGCCCGCGCTAAAGCTGGATGTACCCGGAACCGTTAATGCGCCAGTTTGCGTGATTGCACCATTCGATGTAACATTTAAGTTTTGCCCGACAGACGATGTACCTAAAATAGTAGCGATATTATTAGTGAGAGATGTTGCATTCGATCCACTATTATTTAAATCAACAGCGCCAGTGAAATTATTGTTGGCGTTTGTTAACGTCAGTACACCGGCACCCGCATTGAATGTGGCAGCACCTGCACTCGCAGCTTGTGTGATGCCGCCAGTTTGTGTGATACCCGTGCCGGTTAAGCTTAACGTACCAGAACCCACCGATGATGTGCCGATACTTAATGCACCACTATTCGTTAGTGCAACATTATTCGCGCCACTATTCAACAGTGATATATCGCCTCCGAACACATTCGCGCTATTTAATGTAATCGCATTACTACCCGCATTGAAACTTGCAATGCCGGGTACTGTTAGCACACCAGTTTGTGTAATTGCACCTCCGGAAGTGACAACTAAATTCTGTCCGACACTGGATGCACCTAATACAATTGCTCCATTATTTGTGAGAAAGACCGCATTCGATCCGCTATTATTTAAGCTTACGCTACCGGTAAAATTGTTGTTTAAATTGGATAGTGTTATAACGCCAGCACCCGCATTGAGTGCAACAGCACCTGCACTCGCAGCTTGTGTGATGTTATCAGTTTGTGTGATACCGACACCGGTTAAGCTTAATGTACCCGAACCAACCGATGATGTGCCGATACTTAATGCGCCACTATTAGTTAGTGCAACATTATTCGCGCCACTATTTGATAAGCTAACTGCGCCGGTGAATGTATTCGAACTACTATTTAGGGTGATCGCATTCGCACCCGCACTAAAGCTAGCCGTACCTGGAGCAGTCAATGCACCGGTTTGTGTAATCGCACCACCCGCTGTCACACTCAAATTACCACTGTTTGTTAATGCCAATGCAGGCAATGTAATTGCTGCATTATCAAATTGCAGCGTTAAGTTACGCAAACTCGTTAGGGATGCTAAGTTAGTTGGCAGTGCGGCACTTGCATTCGTATCACGTAAACCGATATCACGGAAGTTACTTAATGTGCCACCAAATGTAATTGCAGTGCCGCCGAAATTATTGGCTGCAGCATTGAGTAAAACATCCGAGTTAGTAGCTGTCACGGTAATCGATGTTGCAGCTGTGCCGCCCGTTGCGGTAATGGCCCCTGTTTCTGAAATACTACCGCCTGCATTTAAGGTTAAGTTACGACCGATGGTTGATGCAGCTAATTGCATAGCACCACTAGTTGTTAAACTCACATCATTTGTACCACTGTTTGATAAAGCAATCGCGCCTGTTAATGCATTTGCGCTATTTAATGTAATTGCATTCGTGCCCGCACTAAAGCTGGATGTACCTGGAACCGTTAATGCGCCAGTTTGCGTGATTGCGCCATTCGATGTAACATTCAAGTTTTGTCCGACGGATGATGCACCCAAAACAGTCGCAATATTATTTGTCAGTGAGACTGCATTCGAACCACTATTATTTAAACTAACAGTACCCGTGAAGTTATTGTTTGTATTTGTTAATGTCAGTACACCGGCACCCGCATTGAATGTGGCAGCACCCGCGCTCGCAGCTTGTGTGATGCTACCAGTTTGCGTGATACCCACACCGGTTAAGTCTAGCGTGCCAGAACCTACTGATGATGTGCCGATACTTAATGCACCACTGTCTGTGACTGAAACATTGTTCGCACCGCTATTTGATAAGGTGACAGCGCCTGTCAATGCATTCGAGTTATTCAAGGTAATTGCATTCGCGCCCGCACTAAAGCTGGATGTGCCCGGAACCGTTAATGCGCCAGTTTGCGTGATTGCGCCATTCGATGTGACATTTAAGTTTTGCCCGACGCTGGAGGCACCTAAAAGAGTAGCGATATTATTAGTGAGAGACGCTGCATTCGATCCGCTGTTATTTAAGCTCACACTACCTGTGAAATTATTGTTGGCGTTTGTTAACGTCAGTACACCGGCACCCGCATTGAATGTAGCAGCACCCGCACTCGCAGCTTGTGTGATGCTACCAGTTTGCGTGATACCCACACCGGTTAAGCTTAACGTGCCAGAACCCACTGATGAAGTGCCGATACTTAATGCACCACTGTCTGTGACCGAAACATTGTTCGCACCACTATTTGATAAGGTGACAGCACCTGTCAACGCATTTGCGCTATTCAATGTAATTGCGTTCGCGCCCGCACTAAAGCTGGATGTGCCCGGAACTGTTAATGCGCCAGTCTGTGTAATAGCACCATTCGATGTGACATTTAAGTTTTGTCCGACGGACGATGCACCCAAAACAGTGGCAATATTATTTGTAAGTGAGACTGCATTCGAACCACTATTACTTAAACTAACAGCACCCGTGAAATTATTGTTGACGTTTGTTAACGTCAGTACACCTGCACCCGCATTGAATGTGGCAGCACCCGCACTTGCAGCTTGAGTGATGCTACCAGTTTGAGTGATACCCACACCGGTTAAGCTTAACGTGCCAGAACCCACTGATGATGTGCTGATACTTAATGCGCCGCTATTCGTTAATGCAACATTATTCGCGCCACTATTTGATAAGGTCACAGCGCCGGTGAATGCATTAGCGCTTGTTAATGTAATAGCATTAGCGCCAGCACTAAAGCTCGATGTGCCGGGTGTTGTTAAAGCACCTGTTTCAGTAATCGCGCCACCGGCTGTGACACTCAAATTACCGCTGTTCGTTAACGTTACGCCTGGCAAAGCAATGGCAGCATTATCAAATTGCAGCGTTAAGTTACGTAAATTAGTCAGTGATGCTAAGTTTGTTGGCAATGCAGCATTTGCATTAGTATCACGTAAAGAGATGTCACGGAAATTGCCTAGTGTGCCACTAAATGTTATTGCAGTGCCGCCAAAATTATTAGCTGACGTATTGAGTAACACATCGGAATTGGCAGCAGTGACTGTAATCGATGTTGCAGCTGTGCCACTTGCTGCTGTAATAGCACCCGTTTCACTAATACTTCCACCAGCACTTAATGTTAGGTTGCGACCAATGGTTGATGCAGCTAATTGCATAGCGCCACTAGTTGTTAAGCTCACATCATTTGCACCACTGTTTGATAAAGCAATAGCACTTGTTAATGCATTCGCGCTATTTAATGTAATTGCATTCGCGCCCGCACTAAAGCTGGATGTGCCTGGCACAGTTAATGCGCCTGTTTCAGTAATTGCCCCACCGGCTGTGACACTCAAATTGCCACTGTTTGTTAACGTCAATGCAGGCAATGCAATGGCTGTATTATCAAACTGTAACGTTAAATTACGTAAATTAGAAAGTGAGGCTAAATTCGTTGGCAATATCGCGCCGGCATCAATATCTCGTAAACCAATATCGCGGAAGTTACTGAGTGTGCCACCAAAGGTAATGCCGTTTGTACCAAAGTCATTGGCTTGCGTATTCAATAAGACATCCGAATTAGCATTAGTCACAGTAATCGAGGTTGCCGTAGTGCCGCCGGTTGCTGTGATTGCTCCTGTTTCTGTGATGCTACCACCGGATGATAATGTTAAATTACGACCGATGGTTGATGCAGTTAATTGCATTGCACCGTTGGTTGTTAAACTAACATCGTTAGTGCCACTATTTGATAATGTGATTGCACCCGTCAATGCATTGGCGCTATTTAAGGTAATCGCATTGGCGCCCGCACTAAAGCTGGATGTACCGGGCACAGTCAATGCACCCGTTTGCGTAATTGCACCACTGGAAATGATATTTAAATTTTGTCCGACGCTGGATGTAGCCAATGCGGTTGCTATGCTATTCGTTAGAGCAGCATTGTTTGCACCGCTATTAGATAATGTTACAGCGCCGGTGAATGCGTTGGAGGTATTCGTTAAGGTAATCGCATTGGCTCCCGCACTAAAACTGGATGTACCGGGTGTTGTTAAGGCACCTGTTTCAGTAATTGCACCACCTGCTGTGACACTCATATTACCACTATTTGTTAACGTCAATGCAGGCAAAGCAATGGCTGCATTGTCAAATTGCAGTGTCAGGTTACGTAAATTCGTGAGTGAAGCTAAGTTAGTTGGCAATATAGCGCCGACATCAATATCTCGTAAACCAATATCACGGAAGTTACCGAGTGTGCCACCAAAGGTAATACCGTTTGTACCAAAGTCATTTGCTGCCGTATTTAATAAGACATCTGAATTAGCGTTAGTCACAGTAATCGAGGCCGCAGTGGTGCTACCGGTTGCTGTGATTGCTCCTGTTTCTGTGATGCTACCACCGGATGATAATGTTAAATTACGACCGATAGTTGATGCAGCTAATTGCATCGCACCGCTGGTTGTTAAGCTAACATCATTAGCTCCGCTATTCGATAACGTTACTGCACCGGTTAATACGTTGGCGCTATTTAATGTAATCGCATTGGCGCCCGCACTAAAGCTGGATGTACCTGGCACAGTCAATGCACCCGTTTGCGTAATTGCACCATTGGAAATGATATTTAAATTTTGTCCGACGCTGGATGTAGCCAATGCGGTTGCCATGCTATTCGTTAGAGCAACATTGTTTGCACCGCTATTGGATAATGTCACAGCGCCGGTGAATGCGTTGGCACTTGTCAATGTAATAGTGTTAGTGCCTGCACTAAAACTAGCAGTACCAGGAACAGTTAATACACCTGTTTGTGTAATCGCACCACCAGCTGTGACACTCAAATTGCCACTATTTGTTAATGTCAATGCAGGTAATGCAATGGCTGCATTATCAAATTGCAGCGTTAAGTTACGTAAATTTGTCAGTGATGCTAAATTCGTTGGCAATATAGCGCCGGCATCAATATCTCGTAAACCAATATCGCGGAAGTTACTGAGTGTGCCACCAAAGGTAATGCCGTTTGTACCAAAGTCATTTGCTTGCGTATTTAATAAGACATCCGAATTAGCATTAGTTACAGTAATCGAGGCTGCAGTAGTGCCGCCGGTTGCTGTGATTGCTCCTGTTTCTGTGATACTACCACCGGATGATAATGTTAAATTACGACCGATGGTTGATGCAGCTAATTGCATCGCACCGTTAGTGGTTAAACTAACATCATTAGTGCCACTATTTGATAATGTGATTGCACCCGTCAATGTATTAGCGCTATTTAAGGTAATCGCATTGGCACCCGCACTAAATAGCGCCGTGCCCGGAACAACTAATACACCTGATTGTGTAATCGCACCACCTGCGGTAACACTTAAATTCCCATTCGTTGCTAAGGTCAATGCGGGTAACGCAATCGCAGCGGTACTAAAATTCAACGTTAGACTACGTAAATTAGTGAGTGAAGTAAGATTAGTGGGTAATACAGCGCCTGCATTGGTATTCGTCACACCGATGTCACGATAATTCGTTAAGGTTCCGCCGTACGTTATAGCTGTTGTCCCAAAGTTATTGGCTTGCGTGTTCAGTAACACATCGGAAGCAGCTGCAGTGGCGGTAATAGAGATTGCAGATGTGCCGCCCGTTGCTGTAATTGCCCCTGTTTGCGTGATACTTCCGCCCGAACTTAATGTTAAATTACGTCCAATAGTCGATGTCCCTAAAACGGTTGCAATACTATTCGTCAAAGACACATCGTTCGTGCCACTATTCGTTAAAGACACCGCACCGGTTAAGACATTATTACTCGTTAACGTAATAGCATTGGCACCCGCACTAAAGCTTGAGGTGCCCGGAACCGTTAACACGCCAGCTTGTGTAATAGCACCCGTTGATGTGATTGTTAAATTTTGCCCTACGATGGTCGACGGAGCTAAAATTGTTGCAGTACTATTAGTCAAAGAAACATCATTTGAGCCGCTGTTTGATAAGGTTATTGAACCGGTAAATACATTAGAGCTATTGGTTACAGTAATCCCATTCGCTCCAGCACTAAGGAACGTGTTACCACCTACGTTTAATGCGCCAGTTTGTGTGATTGCGCCAGAAGAATTGATTGTTAAAACTCCTGATACGGCGGATGCACCTAATGAAGTTGCTAAGGTATTAGTTAATATAGTGCTAAATGCACTGGCAGCTTCAGAAAGGCTTACCGCACCAGTAAATAGATTGGCGCTGCTTAATGTAATGCCATGGTTGCCAGTCTCCGTAAAACTCGAAGTACCGGGTACAGTTAATGCGCCAGTTTGTGAGATTGTATTGTGAGCGGTAACATTTAAATTTCCACTATTTGTTAACGTCAATGCCGGTAAGGCAATCGCGCCACCCACATTCAACGTTAGATTGCGTAAGTTAGTGAGAGAAGTCAGATTGGTCGGTAATACAGCGCCTGCATTTGTATTATCCAAATTGACATCACGAAAATTACCTAAGGTACCCGCGAATGTTATTGCTGTTGCGCCAAAGTTATTGGCTTGACTTAATAATACATCGGAATTGGCAGTCGTCGCGGTAATAGATGTTGCTAAGGTCGCCCCCGTTGCAGTAATGGCCCCTGTTTGCGTAATGCTTCCACCGGAGCTTAAGGTTAAGTTACGCCCAATAGTGCTTGCCGCTAAGACTGTTGCAATACTATTTGTTAATGACACATCGTTCGTGCTGCTATTCGTTAACGTCACCGCGCCGGTGAAAGCATTGCCGCCATTTGTTAAGGTAATAGCATGAGCACCCGCACTAAAAAGTGCTGTACCAGGAACAGTTAACCCGCCACTCTCAGTAATCGCACCGCCCGCGGTAACACTCAAATTTCCACTATTTGTCAACGTCAATGCGGGTAGAGCAATCGCTGCAGTCGTAAAATTCAATGTTAGACTGCGCAAATTCGAGAGTGAAGTAAGATTGGAGGGTAATACAGAACCTGCATTGATATTCTCTACACCTATATCACGATAATTCGTTAAGGTCCCGCCGTACGTGATGGCTGTTGTGCCAAAGTTATTGGCTTGCGTACTCAGTAACACATCTGAATTAGCGGCAGTCGCAGTAATAGAAATAGGGTTGGTAGCGCCTGTTGCCGTGATTGCACCGGTTTGTGTCACACTGCCACCGGAGGTTAAAGTTAAGTTACGGCCAATAGTGGATGTCGCTAAGATTGTCGCAAGCGTATTCGTTAAAGTCACATCGTTCGTACTGCTATTTGTTAACGTTATCGCACCGGTGAAACTATTACT
>JABDGK010000006.1:10637-66910 GCA_013286085.1 Gammaproteobacteria bacterium
GTGGATGTCGCTAAGATTGTCGCAAGCGTATTCGTTAAAGTCACATCGTTCGTACTGCTATTTGTTAACGTTATCGCACCGGTGAAACTATTACTGCTACCATTCGTGGTTAAATCAATTGCATTGGCACCTGCACTAAAGAGTGCTGTACCTGGAACGATTAATGTACCGCTCTGGGTAATCGCACCAGCAGTTGTAATACTTAAATTACCGCCCGTTGCTAACGTCAAGGCAGGCAAAGCAATTGCGCCACCACTATTAAATGTAAAAGTTAAACTACGTAAATTAGTGAGTGATAGATAGTTAGTGGGTACTACAGCACCTGCATTGGTATTACGTACTCCGATATCACGGTAATTACTTAACGTGCCGCCGTACGTAATAGCTGTTGTGCCAAAGTTATTGGCTTGCGTGCTCAGTAACACATCTGAATTAGCGGCAGTCGCAGTAATAGAAATAGGGTTGGTACCGCCTGTTGCTGTGATTGCCCCGGTTTGTGTCACACTGCCACCAGAGGTTAATGTTAAGTTACGACCAATGGTGGATGTCGCTAAGATTGTCGCAAGCGTATTCGTTAAAGTCACATCGTTCGTACTGCTATTTGTTAACGTTATCGCACCGGTGAAACTATTACTGCTACCATTCGTAGTTAAATCAATTGCATTAGCACCTGCACTAAAGAGTGCCGTACCCGGAACGATTAATGTACCGCTTTGGGTAATCGCACCAGCGGTTGTAATACTTAAATTACCGCCCGCTGCTAATGTTAAGGCAGGCAAAGCAATTGCGCCACCACTATTAAATGTAAAAGTTAAACTACGTAAATTAGTGAGTGATAAATAGTTAGTGGGTACTACAGCACCTGCATTGGTATTACGTACTCCGATATCACGATAATTACTTAACGTGCCGCCATACGTAATAGCTGTTGTGCCAAAGTTATTGGCTTGCGTACTTAGTAACACATCTGAATTAGCGGCAGTCGCAGTAATAGAAATAGGGGTGGTACCGCCTATTGCTGTGATTGCCCCGGTTTGTGTCACACTGCCACCAGAGGTTAATGTTAAGTTACGACCAATGGTGGATGTCCCTATCGCTGTCGCAATACTATTCGTTAAAGATACATCATTCGTGCTGCTATTTGTTAAAGATACCGCGCCGGTGAAGGAATTTGCACTATTCAACGTAATAGCATTAGCACCCGCATTAAAACTTGATGTACTTGGAACACTCAGTGCGCCGGTTTGAGTGATTGCGCCACCCGCCGTCACACTCAACGTTCCGCCGCTTGCTAAACTCAGTGCGGGTAAAGCAATTGCTGCATTATTAAATGTTAATGTTAAATTAGCTAAGCTAGTGAGAGACGTTAGATTAGTGGGTAATACAGCGCCTGCATCAGTATCACGTACCGAGACAGTAGAAATATTACCTAATGTACCGGCAAAAGTAATCCCACGTGTACCAAAGTCGTTGGCTTGCCCGCTGAGACTGACACTGGAATTAGAAGCCGTTACTGAAATCGATACTGGATTTGTGCCACCTGTTGCTGTAATTATTCCTCCTTCAGCAATGCCACCCGTGCCCGCAATTAAAATTAAGTTACGACCAATTGTCGATGTGCCTAATACCATTGCGCCACTTGTTGTTAAGCTAACGTCATTTGCCCCACTATTCGATAAAGTTACAGGTGCAATGAGTGAATTTGCTCCCGTTAAAGTGATCGCATTATTGCCCGCACTAAAGCTGGCTGAGTTAGTCAGTGTCAACGCACCGGTTTGGGTGATAGCACCACCCGCAGTAACAGTTAACGTTCCATTCGTTGATGATATATTCAATGCCGGTAAGTTAATCGCCGCATTACTAAATGTTAATGTGACATTACGTAAGTTAGTGAGAGAAGTCAGATTGGTTGGTAATGCAGCGCTTGCATTTGTATTATTCAAAATGACATCACGAAAATTACTCAAAACACCTGCGAAGGTGATTGCTGTTGAGCCAAAGTTATTAGCTTGACTTAATAACACATCGGAACTGGCAGTCGTCGAGGTAATCGATGTTGCTGACGTTCCACCCGTTGCTGTGATAGCACCAGTTTGGGTAATACTTCCAAAAGAGATTAATGTTAAGTTACGACCAATTGTCGATGTGCCTAATGCCGTCGCCAGTATATTATTAAGAGACACATCGTTCGTACCACTATTGGATAAACTGATTGCCCCAGTAAATAGATTCGAACCAGTTAATGTAATAGCGTGTGCACCTGCCGTAAAACTGGAGGTGCCAGGGACTGTTGCGAAACTGGATTCAGTAATTGCCCCACCCGCGGTCACACTTAAATTCCCACCACTTATTAATGTCAACGCTGTAGGTAATGCAATCGCTGCACTACTAAAATTCAACGTTAGATTACGTAACTTTGTGAGTGAAGTAAGGTTGGTGGGTAATGCCGCGCCTGCATTGGTATTCTCTACACCGATATCTTGATAATTAGCTAAGGTGCCACCGTATGTTATAGCTGTTACGCCAAAGTTATTGGCTTGTGTACTCAGTAACACATTGGAACTAGCAGCAGTGGCGGTAATAGATATTGGATTGATGCTTCCTGTTGCTGTGATGGCGCCGGTTTGCGTAATGCTGCCACCTGAACTTAATGTTAAGTTACGTCCAATGGTGGAGGTGCCTATGCTTGTTGCAATACTATTCGTTAATGATACGTCATTCGTGCTGCTATTTGTCAAAGACACCGCACCGGTTAAGACATTATTGCTAGTTAAGGTAATCGCATGCGCGCCCGCACTAAAACTGGATGCACCCGGAACGGTTAACACACCGGTTTGTGTAATCGCACCGTTAGTGGATGTAATCGTCAGATTTTGTCCGACAGTGGAAGCTGCCAATGCGGTTGCGAAAGTATTGGTGAGTGCAACATCGTTTGCGCCACTATTGGAGAGAGTGATTGCACCCGTAAATCCATTCGAACTATTCAAGGTAATAGCATTGGCACCAGCCGTAAAGCTTGATGTTCCTGGTGCAATTAAAGCGCCTGTTTGAGTGATCGCGCCACCTGCTGTTACGCTTAAATTGCCGCCGCTTGTTTGTACAAGCGTAGGAAGCGCAATGGCTGCATTATCAAATTGTAATGTAACATTACGTATACTAGTGAGTGAACCAATATTAGTAGGCAGAGCAGCACTGGCATTCGTATTACGTACACCAATATCACGATAATTACTTAACGTGCCACCGTACGTGATGGCTGTGGTGCCAAAGTTATTGGCTTGTGTATTCAGCAAGACATCGGATGTTACGGCCGTGACAGTAATAGACGTTGCTGCTGTCCCACCGGTTGCCGTAATTGCCCCTGTTTCTGAAATACTACCACCCGCCGATAATGTTAAGTTACGCCCAATGGTGGAGGTCCCTATTTGCATTGCACCACTGGTGTCTAAGGTCACATCGTTGGCACCGCTATTCGATAATGAAACAGCACCTGTTAATGCATTTGCAGAATTTAAAAGGATAGAACCAGCGCCCCCACTAAAACTGGATGTGCCAGGAACAGTTAATACACCCGTTTGTACGATCCCACCTGATGAAGAAATCGTAAGATTTTGTCCGACTGTCGATGCGGCTAATACAGTGAAGATGCTATTTGTTAAAGAAGCGGCATTCGCTCCACTGTTTGATAACGTAACAGCACCTGTAAGTACGTTCGCACTATTTAATGTGATTGCATTTGCTCCCGCTGTAAAACTTGACGTACCAGGAACCGTTAAGACACCTGTTTGTGTAATCGCACCTGTTGATGCAATCGTAAGATTTTGTCCGACAGTCGATGCGGCTAATGCGGTTGCGATGCTATTTGTTAAAGAAACATTGTTCGTGCTGCTGTTTGATAAGGTAATTGCGCCCGTAAATGCGTTAGCGCTACCCAAGGTAATTGCATGAGCGCCGGCAGTAAAGCTTGCTGTGCCAGGCACAGTGAGCACACCTGTTTGCGTAATAGCACCACTACTCGATGTAATGGTAAGATTTTGCCCGACCGTTGAGGTTGCTAAAGAGGTTGCATTACCATTCGCAAGTGAAACTGCATTCGCTCCACTGTTTGATAACGTAATAGCACCCGTGAATAGATTTAGCAAAGTCAGTGTAATCGCATTGCTACCGGCGCTAAAACTGGATGTACCAGGAACTATTAAGTTACCTATTTGTGTGATCGCACCCGTCGCGGTAATCGTTAAATTTTGCCCGACGGTCGATGTAGCTAAGCTGGTTGCGGTATTATTTGTGAGTGAGACTGCATTTGAACCGTTGTTGCTGAGTGTAATAGTACCCGTCAGACTATTAGCACTCGTTAATGTCAACGCGCCTGCGCCCGCAGTTAATGAAACAGCACCGGCAGTTGCCCCTTGAGTAATACTACCGGTTTGTGTGAGACCTCCGATACCCGTTAAAACTAAGGTGCCCGTACCAACAGAGGATGTGCCTATACTTAAAGCACCTGTCGTTGAGATTTGAACGTTATTTGAGCCACTATTATTTAAGCTAACTGCGCCGGTAAATGCATCATTCGTTAAGGTAATTGCATGAGCACCCGCAGTAAAACTAGACGTACCGGGAACAGTTAATGTGCCTGTTTGTGTAATCGCACCACTCGATGATGTAATCGAAAGATTGCGTCCAACAGTGGATGCCGCCAATGCTGTTGCTAAGCTATTCGTCAATGCAACATCATTCGTGCCAGAGTTAGAAAGTGTAATCGGACCCGAGAATGCATTCGCACTGCCCAACGTAATCGCATGCGCGCCCGCGCTAAAGCTTGATGCACCCGAAATAGTCAATGCGCCGGTTTGTGTAATCGCACCGGCTGCCGTAACGACCAAACCACCGCCAATCGAAGTATTAATAGTATTATTCAGAGCGACAGCGCCGGCGGCTGTTAACGTTAACGTATGGCCACTTGACCACGTTAGAGGATCAACCAAGGTAATATTACCTGTGCCCGCACCACTTGCATTGGTTGTTGTGACGTTGACATTATTGCTTGCTAAAGCCGTATCCAAATTACCTGTTGTTAACAATGAATCATTCACCGCACCGGAAGCAGCACAGGTTGTTGCGGAAGAGGTACACGAAGTATCTGCACTGCTATCGGTTCCAGACATTCCTGCTGTCGTTGCATTACTTTGATTAAGCGCAATCCAAATATTGGTAGGATCTAATAACCAGCTACCCGTAGCACCATGTGCCGCTAGTGTACTAACCATGCCATTGCTAATGTCTAAATATCCACCGGATGTTTCTACAGAGCCGCCGTTACCACCTTCTGCTCCCCCTTCCGCAAAAATACTGCCGTGAAACGCTGTGTTATTATTCGACCAGACCACGACGTTGCCGCCATTACCATTAGTCAATGCACTAGCATTGATAGTCACGAGTTTACCAACGGAGGTAGAAAGAGCATTTTGATCTGGGCCGACACCGCGACTATCACCGCCTATGATGACAGTACCACCACCGGCTTGACCGGAAACATCAATCTTTGCATTATTAACGAGATTAACTTCGTTACCGAGAACTTTCACGGTGCCGCCAGTTTCACCGCGATGCCTACCCTTGGAGGCCAACGTACCGGATACTTGGACAACACCTTGATCCCCGCCAGATAAAACAATTTCGCCATTAATTTTTTGCGCTGTATTTGCTTCTACATAACCACTCATGTTAATCACATGATCGACAACCGACTCAGCAGCATCCGCTGTTAACAAAACTTTGCCGCCGTTCGCGATAATTTTACCGGAGTTTTCAACTGCATTTTTTAATTTATTACCTTGTTGATCAACGGCAGCTGTTGTCACTTGCGCGCCAACGCCAAACTCAATTAATTGATCTCCATAAAAATCTAACGTAAATTCTTTGCCAGCAGCTAATACAACGGTACCAAACTTGGCTTGAATAACACCGCTGTTTGCGACACCCGGCGCAACCAGCGCTACCAAGCCTTTATCTGCTACCGTAATGGTTCCTGCATTAATGATCGCGCCATTCCAACCGGTAGGTTGTACAAAGTGATAATTACCCGCAAGAAAATCTGCATCCGTAATATTGGCAGTGGTTGCCAATAAACTAGCGACATTCACGCGTGCACCTGCACCAAAAATAATTCCAGCAGGATTCAGTAACCAAACCTGGCCATTTGCACTCAATTGTCCAAGAATATTCGACGCACCATTGGCTGGATTAATTCGATTGAGAATGATTGCATGAGCTGAAGGCTGATTGAATACCGTTTTTTCATTGGCACCAATATTGAAAGATTGCCAATTCACAATAGCGGTGTTGCTCGATTGGTTAACTTGTACGGTGCCAGCAGATGGATTTGTGATAGTGACATTCCCTGCTGCAACCGTGCCTTCTGTTGGGTTAGCAAATAATGACGCTGACAATATCGCAGACAACACAAATACACACCCGCGTTGAAAATAATAACCACTTATTTTCTTCCTGAGGAAGCAGCCTCCCTTCGTGAAGCAATCCTTTGGTTGATTGTTGCGATCAACCCTCACTAAGTGCCTCCTGCTAAAAACCGCTCATGTAAATGGAATGGTGGGGACTACTCTATTAACTATAGTATAAAAACGCGATTTTTCTGCCCGGCAAGCAGTATTTTTTTCTCTATCAACTTATATAACATTATGATAAATAGGTGATTTTATAAATACAGTCCGTGGTTTAGCCATTCAAAAAGCTAGGAAAGCCTAACTTTTTGATAAATAGACAGTTAGATAACGCATAAACTTTGTGAAATCACATGTTTAATTTGATAGGTGATGTGGGTATAATTGTCAAAATTTTGCAGAGGTAACTGCATAAAACGAGTAGGGATGCTGAAAGAGTTATGGGAAATCATTTTGAAGCAAGACAAAAAATTGTTAGTGTTATTTTACTAGGTACATTCACAGCTTGTATCAGCCCGATTTATGCAGCACCTACTATTACTCCAACAAAGTTACCGTCAAGTGTGTTGCCGGAACGCACGAGTGATACACTTGCGACGCAGCCAGCAGCTGTTCCGCCAGCACTAGCACCGTTACCAGCACAGAGTAATGAACCTGCCTCTAATGCACTGGGTGCTTCCGCAACAAAAATCAAATTCAAGCTCAACAAAATTATTTTGCAAGGTAATACAGTTTATACCCAGGCTCAGCTGAGTTCTGTGTATGCAAAAAAAGTCGGTCAAATTATTACCGTCGCTGAGCTGCAAGAAATCGTGCAAAATGTAACAAATTATTATCGTAATAATGGTTATATTTTGACGCGCGCTGTATTGCCACCACAGCATGTTGCGAATGGCGTTGTCTACATTCAAGTTCTTGAAGGTTACGTTGAACACGTGAATATTGTCGGTGTGCCGAAGGGTGCTAAACCAGTATTGCAACAATATGGCGAAAAAATTTCAAAGTTAAGACCGCTGCAAATTAAAGACATGGAGCACTACTTATTGTTAGTGAACCAAGTACCGGGCGTTCAAGTGAAGGCGGTATTAGAACCGTCAAAAACAAATAAAGGCGCATCAGACCTAAACTTGGTCACAGAAACTAAAACAGCCAATGGTTATGTTTCTTATGATAATTTTGGTACGCGTTATATTGGCCCAAATGAAGTCACGGCCGGCATTGAATTGGATTCTATTTTTCGTTCTGGAGATAGCACTCAAGTTAACATCTCTCGTACCACGCGTCCTCAAGAGCTCAAGTTTATTCAAGGTACCTATAGCATGGCGTTAGGTAGCGAAGGCGCACGTTTAATTTTCAGTGCTAACCAAGCGCTCACCCGCCCAAGTTTTATTTTGATACCACTCAAGATTGACGGTGACGCGTTTACTGCCTATACCATGTTGCAATATCCATTAATAAGAACGCGCACACAAAACTTAACCATTGATACCAGCTTGAATTATATTGATAGTAAAGTAATAACGCTGGATCCAGGGGTCCCGCTGTATATGGATCATCTACGCACATTGCGATTTGGTGCTAACTATGATATTTCCGATGCTTGGTATGGCTCAAATTCAGCATCAGCACATGTTGAACAAGGCTTGGAAGTGCTTGGCGCAACGCCTATTTATAAATCAACCAGTGGATTTACCTCACGTTTTGGTGGTAGTGGCCATTTTACGAAGATGGAGCTGCAGTTAAGTCGTTTACAACAGTTTGGTGCATCGCGTTACTCTGTTTATGGTATTGTGAAAGGCCAGTATGCTTTAGAGCCATTATTGGCATCTGAGCAGTTTGGTTTTGGTGGTGTACAATCTGCATTGGGCCGCGGTTATGATTCCGCTGAAATTATTGGCGATCGTGGTTTGGCAGGCAGTGTTGAATTACGCATGAATGTAACACCTGGTAAAGCGCTATTTCAAGCAGCACAATTATACGTATTTTATGATGCGGGTGTGATTTGGAATACCAAAAATGTCGTTGATCAGTTAACGAAACAAAGTGCGACATCAACAGGTTTTGGTTCGCGCTTCTATTTTACCAAAAATATCAGTGGTAATTTGTTGTGGGCACAACCATTAACACGAAAAGTGGATGCGCTCACCATTCTTGGTGATGGTCGTCAGCCGCGCGTATTTTTTAGTGTGACTGCTTCAGGTTAGTTGCTTAACTTAGTTAGCTGACAGTTAGGACTTTGTTTACATGAAGCTGCCTCATAAAAAAATGCTCGTCCTTGTTTGTCTAGCATTCTGCGAAATGGACAGCTATGCTGCACCAACACCGCAGTTGCAAAATTCGCTCCAAGGATTATCCAATTATTACGATGCTGGTCGTGTTGTACAACAAGTACAACAATCACTACCCAAGCCACCCAAAGCGCCTCTGAAGTCGTCTATTAGTAAGAAGATAACAGAAGAGAATCCCAATGTGGCAAAAATTCAGTTTAAATTCAATAAGATAGTTATTTCAGGCAATACGGTTTTTTCAGCACAAACATTACAAAAAATTTTTCAACCAAAGCTTGGTAAAATGATTACTCTTGCAGAGCTCCAGGCGATGGTTCATGCAGTCACAGCGAAATATCGAGATAGCGGTTATATTTTATCGCGAGCCATTTTGCCACCACAAACAATTAGAGAGGGTGTCGTACAGGTGCAGATTGTGGAAGGATTCGTTAGTGATGTGACTGTTACCGGCGATCCTGGTCGAGCGCGACGATTGCTTGAAGGGTATGGCAAGCACATTCAAGCGTCTAAGCCTCTCAATATTGATAAGCTTGAGCGTTATGCCTTACTTGCTAATGATCTTCCTGGTTTCAATATCCAATCGGTTTTAACACCTTCAAAAACGACACCCGCTGGTGCAGATCTGAATTTGTTGGCAAAAAGAAAAATAGGCAGTGCGTTTTTTAGTTATGACAATTACGGGACTCGTTATATTGGACCGCAAGAAGTTTCTTTTGGTGGCAGTTTGTATTCGTTGTTTGCGCCGGGTGATTCGAATACGGTACGTTTTTCTGTGACTTCTCGCCCGCATGAATTACGTTATGTGGATGTGTCGCATGCACAACCTATTGGTACGGATGGTCTTCATTGGCAGTTAGGTTCTAACTATGCAGAAACCCGACCGGATTTTATTTTAGCGCCGATACAAATCGTTGGTCATAATACGTTGATTTATACGGATTTTAGCTATCCTATTATTCGTGACCGCAGTAAAAATTTCACCGTGCATAGCGGTTTCAATTATCAAAATGTCAATTCAACCATCTTAGGTACGCCTTTCTACCAAGATCGAATTCGGTCTCTCGTGGTTGGCGCAACTTTCGATAGCATTGATAGTTGGCGCGGTATTACGAGTATGGGATTAGATGTTGTCCATGGTTTTGATATTATGGGTGCGCATGATCATCAAAATCAATCACGTTCCCTGGGGCGTAGTATTTATACGCGCATCAATCCATCTATCTCACGACTGCAAGCGCTGACGTCGCGTTTTTCGTTGTATGGTGCCTTGCGTGGACAATATACACGAACAGTGTTACTGGCTACGGAACAATATGGTGTGGGTGGTCCTGATATTGGTCGTGGTTATGATCCGTCAGAAATTGTCGGTGATAATGGAGTGAGCGGAAAATTGGAATTACGCGTGGATACAGCGCCGGATTGGAAGCTTCTCAATGCAGTGCAGTACTATGCTTTTTACGATGCGGGTGTGATTTGGAATATTGATTACGTTAGCTTGCCTGCCAAGCAAAGCCTAACGTCTTTGGGTATTGGTGCGCGTTTTACTTTTATTCCGCAAGTCACCGGCAATTTATTTCTGGCTAAACCGTTAACGCAGCCCGTGGCGGTGCTTGCTGCATTGAATGACAATATTCATATGGCGCGTATTTTTTTCCAAGTGACAGCAACTCTATGATTTTTAATTTACTCACACTGAGGTGTTTCTGGGAAAGTTAAAAAAGCCTGTCTTTCCTCTGCGTTCGCGCAGTAATGTCCAGTTAATCCGTGCATAAATAAAACTGTCACCCCGCAAAATTATCAGCCACTATTTTAAGAAGGACACAGAATTCGTTCTGATAATTTGTGCGGGGCCCGGTTGACGAACTTAAGTAATATGCAGTTCCTCTTAAAATTTGCACCAGGCCCCGCACAAAAACGCGAATGGAGGTTTATTTTCCTTTTGAAGTGAAGTGGCGCGTTTTTTGCGGGGTGACAGTTTTATTTATGCACGGATTAACTGGGCATTACTGCGCGACGGCGGGAAAGACAAGCTGGGGGCGAGTCAGATCGCGATGACAAGCAGTCAGTGTTTAAGGCGTAAGCTGAGTCACTTGTTTCTCTTCATCAACAAGGTCACTCGCACTACTACTGCGCTGATGTGCAGGAAGCAACAGTTCATTGAGCGCCGCAGCGGTATTGAATTGTCGCCATTTGGCATCCCAATCCGTGTGAAAGTTAGTGATGTGTTTGTCTATATCAACCGGCGGATGTTCAATATCAAGCTTAGTAATAAAATTATATAAGCTGCCAGTTGTCCCCGGGTTTCTGACTGGATAGCAGCATGTCCAACTGCCGCGTTGGTCGGCTTTTGCGGAGAATTTTTTTAATGCCACCATGAAACCAACGGCAATCTGGTATGTCATAGGTAGACTGAGATTGATTTTACCTTTTTCATCAATCATTTCTTTCACGCCTTTGGGTACGGTGATAGTCCCTTTGCCATCTGCTTTTAGAACGTGTTCGCCACCCCAGAGTTTAACTTGTTTATGCCAGAAATCCACATCGCTTAAAGAGCACATAATTTTTTTGGCTGTGTCGATGACGCGAGCTTTTCTGTCTTCTTCTGCTTGTAAGGCTTTTTCGTGTTCGTCATATTCTTGTTGTTTTCTTGCTGCGGCTTTGCGATCAATTTCTGCTTGCTGTCGTCTTGCGGTTTCTCTGCGCTCAGCTTCCGCTTGCTGCTGTCTGTCGGTTTCCCTGCGCTCAGCTTCCGCTTGCTGTTGCTCGCGCTCAAGTGCTTCTTGTTGCTGTTGTTGTAATCTGTGTTGCTCTGCCTCTTCAGCTAAATAAAATTGTTCAATTTGTTCTAGTCTTGCTGATTTTTCTGTGATTCGGTCTGTTGGCGTAATGTGTTCTTGATATTTGTCTTTCGATTTTTGGCGAAGAGTATTGGCTGTATTAACACTATTGGTTGCTTTAATAGCTGTATTATTTTCTTGTATTTCGGTGACAATGTTGCGCAACACAGCTATGTTATCGTGAATTTCTTTTATTTTTGCTTCAACGAAAATAATGGTTTTGGCAGGTACTTCTATTTTCTTGCTCAGTGCGTCGATATTGCTTTTGATTGCCAAGGCGCGCTGATATTTAGCTTCATTCTCAGCAAAAATGAGGTTGATATTTGCTAAATCTGTCGCGGATTTTTCTTGGCGGTTTTGTAATCGAGCAGCTTGTTTTTTTGTTTGCTCGGCAGCCACAGTGGTTTTGTTTTGTAGTGTCAGTATGTCTGTTGCGCATTGACTGATAATTATTTTTTTGGACGAGATATTTGTCGCATTTGCGTCAATATCCAGTTTTAAATGATCGATACGTGAAGACGCATACTTATTCATTTGCAGCAGACCTTCCTGCCAGGCGAAAGTATATTTTTTCGCATTCGGCACGTAGGCGCTTTTAAGCGGTTCTGCTGCTTTTACTAGTTTTTCTGTGACCAGGTTATAACCTTCAGTGCTATGTGAAACTAAATTTTGAATGTATGTTTGTATCTCGCTGAATGTGGCTGATGCTAATTCTGGCTGTAGTGTCAGTGTAGCTTCAGCACGCGTTCGTGGTTTTTTCTTTCCGGGTATTGTATAGCTCAATGGGTTTAATGTAATTTTGGCGATATTACCAAATTTCATGTTGAAGTCGGCAACCGCTGATTCTGAAGGATCATTCTTATGTACCATAAGAATTTTTTTATAGAAATATTCAACGGCGGTATCGTGTAATAAAGCGATGATACTTGCTTTCGTATTGGATATTGTCTTTTCGTTAGCATGGTATGTTCTATAGTTGTTTATCAGGAGCATTTTAGCTCGTTGTGTCAGGTCTTGTTGTACTGCCGGGGCTTCTTGTTCTGCGTTTTCTTCCTCTGCTAGGCTGGAGCCAAGCGTCTTTTTTTCGACGATTTTTAAGGCTTTTTCTTGTGTTTCTGTGTGCGCCACTAGTTGGTGGTGTTCTGCATTGATAGTATCCCAAACCGCTTTTTCTTCATCGGGAATAATACCAATTTGTTGAGATACTTGGTGAATGTTAGTAAGCAAGTCCGTATTATTGTTAATGGTTGTTTTAAGATTGTGAAGAGACTCGGTTTGCGTATGGAGTGGCGCAAAAACGTCCGCGTTGAAATATGGGAATAGGCGGAGAGCTTTTTCATGTTGCACTGGTGTGAGGTCATTATCGCTCACGATTTCTTCTTGAAATGCAGGTGATGGTGGCGCCAACGGTGTAAGGCGTAATGGTATAACAGAATTCGCTACTGATTCTGCAAAGACATTTTCATCATAGTTGCGACCAAAGATAGCTAGATCAATATCCTGAATTTCTTTTGCGTTTACTTCAACAGCCGCGGTAATGTTTGGCAACACGTTCAGCGTCGGGATAGGAATATTGGGATGAAATTCAATAGCTTTGCCGCATTGCAGGATAAAGTTATACGTTTGTCGGATTGTTTTTGCTACGCGAACCTGGACAGCATCAGAGCCATAAGATTTCCCCCACTTTCCTGAAAGACTTTGTAAGACGAGGCCAATTTTTTTTAGTTCGAGGTCACGCTCGTGCTTGTGCTCTGCGGCTGCTGGTGAACGTTCAAGATCAATATAGTAGGTATAGACTGCGTTTTTGCAAATATCATATTCAGATGCAGGTTGAATCTGAGCGTTAACTGCTGCGCTCGCTGCTACTGGCCAATTGCCTCTCGAATCTGTGAGTGTTACTTTTGCCAACCTTCTTTGCATAAAATCCATCCCCTCATTCTGGCAACAAGCAGAGCAGCCTAAGCGTTCATTTTTTATTCTTATTTATACTTTTATACGCTTTCAAGCTTAACGGAATATTAAGGGGGTTTTATGAAATTAAACAGTGGTGTTGGGAATCACTTTCGTGGTCTTAGCGTCAGTGAAGTCTAAGAAAATTAATACGGCAAGTTGTTCTTTTTCACGGAGTTTTTCAAAATTATCGTTTTCAAATAAGGCAGTAGCACGCGCTTCGAGCGTACTGGTCGGCATAAAGTAGGTGATATTTTCAAGATAGTTTTTCCAGTCGGGGTTTTTTTCTTGTTTCGCTAACGCTTGTTCAACAGGCACTTGCAGAGCAGCACCTAAGAACGCCAATAAGCCTTTGTCTTCTTGTACAGCTTGCTCGAGAAAATTCACACACGCTGCATGACTAGCCCAGGCTTTCCAGGCGAATAGAATGGGGAGCAATTTAGGATGTTCAATCAAACGGCCAATGCGGGCCCAAAATTCAATTTTTTCAACAGCAAGTTCTTGTAATTGACGTAAATATTCCGGCGCAAAATCACGATGTTCAATCGGTAAAAATGTATCGTCAATTTCGTTATGTTGTTTACTTTGAATAGTGAGTTCATGCACGATGCTGTAGAGGCTTTTGTTGGCTTTCATGATAGCTTCTTTCATCATGTCAAAGCGCTCGTTACTCTCTGGAATGCAGTGTAACAACTGATGACAAATACGATGAATGCGCATAGCCGTGTTAAAACTTAACGGTGTTGTTTCCCCTTCCGGAAATAGATCGCCACAATCCAATAATGCTGTAATCACATTGCGAATATGATGATGCGGAATTTTGCTGCTGGCGGTGCTATCGAGTAAATCTAAGAAACGCACAATGCGATTATCTTGATTGAGTCGCGTTAACGCTTGATCGAAACTTTCTTCCTGTTTAGCGAGCTTCAGAATAGTGTCTAGTTCCGATTCAGGCATGTGTCCCGTTGGAATAGAAAGACGGAAATAAATATCAAACATATCCGGGCAGCAAACACGACGTTTTTCTCGTGCCATCGCTTCGGAGTGATAAAATTTTTCGTGTGGCAAATAAACGTGATACATGCGTGGAAATAAATGCAAAATCATTTTCAGTAAAATAGGTCGAGGTACACTATTATCCCGCGCTAAAATTTCATCGCAACGCATACGATCTTTTTCCAGTTGATTAGCGTCAGCGACATACACAGTATCCAGTAAATCAGTAAACAAATCTTTGTTTTCACGAATACCATATAAGATACGCGGCGTAAAAACTTCCAACGCCGTTAACGCAAAAAAATCCACAGGATTGACTACATCCTTGATGCGGGCATAACTAAAACTTAACGTATTCACATAACGCGTGACATCACGGCAATTATTGAAAAAGAACTTCAGCGTCGAGTAATAAATATCCGCCCAATCATGGGTATTCCACACATCCGTAGGTGCTAAGAGAATCACCGATTGCAGCCGATCAAACAAGAGACTTTCAAGGTCTTGCTTAGAAATAGTGGGTATTTCAAATGGCAGTTGCACTAATTTATCTAAATATTCATTGCCTTCGCCATTGTGTGTTTGGTTAATGGCTTTGACGACCTGTTCTTTGTCATAAGAAAGCAAATAAATCGTATTCATGTAATCGCCCATGGATTTGACGATTTGCAAAATTTGATTGATTTCACTCGCGTCAATACGCGAAATATTATCAATAAAAATAATAATTTTATGTTTTTGGTTTTTGAGCAATGTATTTAATTCGGTTTTCACTTGAATTGGATCGCGACCCGATTCCCAGGCATAACTTTGCGTTTCTGTTTTTTGTTTTTTTTTAAATTTGGCGAGTAGACGGTTTTCTTTGATGCGTGTTTGGGGAGGTGCTTGCTGTGTAAAGAAAGACACATACAGCTCGACTAATTGAATAATTTCAGCCGAATTCTCAAGTGTTGGGCATTGACGTAATTCCGATACCAGTCGACGGAAAAAACCATAAATCAATTGTCCTTGTCCCGAATAACTCCAAGGACTGAAATTCAAAATAATAGGCTTTTCATCGTCCAGCATATTGCTGCCAGCAACATGTAATTCTTCCACAATGAGATTAATCAACGACGTTTTACCGCTGCCCCAGCCGCCATTTAAACCAATGACAAGGCTTTCTGGGCTTTGATGGTCGAGTATGCAGCGAGCAAGGTATTTAGCAAATGTACCGCGTCCCAAACGATCTTGGGAAATACTCAAAATGGGGCGATCAGCATCAAACATGGGATTGCTCCTTGCTTCACGACGCTATGGTTCATTATAGCATTTCTGCTGCGGGTGGATGGAGGATATTTACTGGTTTGATTTATATAACATATTGAAAAATATAATAAAAATATTTAAATGGCTTAGTAGGGGCGTTGCATAAATCAAAATCTACATATCTCCCCTCTCGCACAGTGCTCTTCGGCGTTGTTGAATAAATCAAAATTTCAACATCTCCCTTCTCCCGCTTGCGGGAGAAGGGTTGGGGATGAGGGTCTGTATGCAACCACATGATGTATTATATACACATAGTGTGCAGATCATAAGCTCCCTCACCCCCGCCCTCTCCCACAGAAAAGCACTGTGGGAGAAGGGAGATGTTGAAATTTTGATTTATTCAACAACGCCGTGCTCTTCTGTGGGAGAGGGGTGAGGGCGCTAATGATCTATGCATTTTGTAGTAGGCAATGTGGTTTCGTTCAGACCCAGCCTACCATTAAAAAGCAAATGGACAGGTGTTCAGTCGGTGCAAAGCATGCTTCGCGAAAACGCCGACTTCACCCCCCAACCCTTCTCCCGCAAACGGGAGAAGGGAGATGTGCAGATTGTAAGTTATGCATAACGCTAAATATTTCAACAGGTTAGTGGGTTGCCAGTATTTTCAGGGAGTTAGAGGTGTGCCCACAGAAAGTTCTGAAATAGCCTATACTCTCAAATATAACCCAATAAAATCTGCATCGTTAGAGGATGAGGAGTGATTGAATATGAGCAGTGCTCGTCAATTAAATGAGAAATTAGATCGTCTTTTGAAGCAGGTTATTCCTGAGGAGCTTGTTGGGTTCGATGAAGATAAAGACATAATAAGTTTTGGGGAAATCATAGCTGATACGGATGAGGCAAAGCCCGTTATTACCGCTAGCAAAAGACTAGCGAATGCGCTTTCTCAATGTTTGGGTCTTACAAATATTAAGCAGTTGCCAAATTCTAAGTTTTATGACGTTACAATCGACGATCCCGCCAAGCTAGTGGAGCAACTTAGAAAATTAAGTGTGTTAGAAAAAGTAAATCTTTCAGAGAGAATTAATTGGGCTGTTAATACGCCTAATCTTGTTGTTCCCGTTCCACCAGTTCAGCGAGCTTCACAAACTCCAAACGTTGTTGCGGTTCAACAACCAAGTTCTAGTGTTGTTGTTTCATCCCCTCCACCGCCGCAAAAGAAAAACTGGTTCTCGAGAGCCAAAGAAGCTGTTAAAGAAGCGGTTAGCGATGTTCTGAGTGCAGGGCGAATGGTGGTGAGTGGCGGTGTTGCATTGGTAGCAGGTCTGGCTACTATGGTGGGCAGTGCGATAGGAAGACCCATTGCTGCAGCTGTGACCGGTGCGGCAGCTTATATCGGTAATGGACTTCTCAATATGGTGGAGAGTGCATTTGTTGGTGGTGTAGCGGCTGGTGCATCGGGTATTTGGTATGGCTTAAGTAACATAGGGTTGGGATTAAAATGGCTGGGAACAATGGGAAAGGCTGTTTTGCAAGGCGCAGTGCATGGTGATAAAGAATATCGTGCGGTTTGGGAAAAATATGAAGCTGACAAAGCAGCGGCTGCTGTTTTACAACCAAAAAAGAGTTTCAAGGACACCGTGTGGGATAGCTACACAAAATGGGGTCGCAAGACACATGACGGGAAGGCGTGGAGAGATCAAGATATTGAGCGCAAGGCAATGCGATTTGTGTTAACAGGTGATACTACTGAAACAGGCGATCTTTTTAACCGATATCAGAACCGAGTGAACAGCGATATAAAAGGTGCGATCAACGGCGCTAATCTTGCTACGAATGTTGCGATATCTGCTGCTGGAGGATTAGTTGAAGGCGCGTTGCTTACTGTTCCACATTTATTTCATACACAGTATCGTAGTCAAGCAGGAGCACAATATGGAAGGGTTTCTCCTACTGCAGGTGCGGATTTATTTGTTGGATTAGGTGCAACAGCAACTTATTGTTTCAGAAATGCCTATGAAGCAGGGAAAGCACGCGTTGGCAATCTAGGTTTTGATAAGCCGGATCCAGGTCGCGTTTCTCTTTTTGAAAGAGATGCTCAATATTTTGAGCAAGTGAAGTGGCGTGAAACTCGTTTGGGTAAGGGTATATTTGGGGAAACGCGAGCGGAGCGTGATGTCAGAATGGCATCAGGAAATGGAGGGCTTAATGCGCCGTTGCTTTCTTCACATCAGTCGTCATCACCGCCGAATTCGGCGCCGAATACTCCGGTAGCACAACCACAGCAACAATATGTTCCCCCTGCGGTTTCGCAGCAGCCGACAGGAAATGGAGGGCTTAATACGCCGTTGCTTTCTTCACATCAGCCGTCATCACTGCCGAACATCCCAGTAGCGCAATCACAGCAACGGTACGTTCCTCCTGCAGTTTCGCAGCAGCCGATTAGCCCATCAAATGTAATACTGGATCGAAGAGTTAGCGATCCCTCTTTATCTGCGTCCTCTACTTCATCTACGCCGCGCAGCGCTGATTTTGAGAATGCAATGAGAAATATTGGTGATGTGCTACAATCACCGTTGAAGCGTTCTTCTCCTGTCAATAGTTCGACCGCAGCTGTGTTTTCTGGGTTGCCGCCAACGTCGGTGCCATTGTCAAGTCAGTCTATGCTACCGTCAATTCTTTATTCTGTGCCATCTTCTTCTCCGCAATCACTACTACCGCCAGTACCGATGTTATCGGTTGCTGCTGCATCACAGACATTACAGCCTTACGGTGCCGCTATCAATAATGCAATGCCAAGCCCAATCGTAATGAATATGGCTGGTAGGACTCCTCAGGAAATTGCAGCGACAATGAGCTCTCAGGAAATTACAGCGCGAATTGCTGCGTTGATGGCGCAAATGCAAATGTCACAACCTACTTTAGTAGTTCCTCCTCCTCCTCCTTCTACTGCTGTTCTGCAAGCACAGAGAAATAGCTCAGGTGTAACGCTGCAGCCATTATCTCGAACTAATGGCGTTCATGGGCAGCCAACTCTTCTGCAGGCTGCGGGTGTTGGTCAACAGGAGGAACAAAAACAGCCGACAGTTCAAAGCACAGGAACGCATCGCAGAGCTCGTTCTGGCTAAAGTTGTAAAAAATCCAGTGAGGCTATTACACAATTGCAATAGCCTCTGCTTTTATTTCGTTTTTCCCGCCAGCCATTTTTTTAAAATAAATTGCAGCGCAAATAATCCTATCGCAACACCCACTGCAATCCATGTGTAATCTAAAAACGCCGTACGATAAATTGCAAATTGTCTATCAATACCAGTAGCGGCATCAGGAACCGCAGAAATCTTAGCGAGTAACCCAGCAAATTGCCCACCAAAACCCGTTGCCACAAACCAAATACCCATCATCATGCCAACCAAATGACGCGGTGCTAATGTGGTGACAGCTGACAAGCCAATCGGTGATAACAACATTTCACCCATGGTGATAAAAAGATAGGAGCATGCAATCCATAATGGATTAATTAAATGATTCGCGTTCGGAAAATACGTACTCAGCGCTAGAATCAAAAAACCCAAACCCACTAACATAATCGCCAAAATAAATTTGTTAAACGGTGCGGGATTGCGTTGGTTCTGACTCAAGACATGCCATGACCAGGCATACACGGGTCCTAGTAAAATAACAAACACACTTTCCAACGCATAAAATACCGTTGTTGGAATGTGAAATCCTAAAATGGTTTTATCCACCAAGCGATCAATAAATAAATTTGCCGAGAAAAATAATTGCAAAAAGATCATCCAAAAAATAATGGAAGAGAGAATCAGCGCAATTAAGCTGAAAAGATTTTTGCGATCAGCGGGTGCTTGACGCATAGCAGTCAGCAGTAAAAAAATCAGTAGCACAATGCCCGCTGATGGCAGCAACCATTTCGCGAGTAATTGATTTTGTAATAAGGCACTGATTAACACAATCGCAATCAAACAACCTATCACAATGCTTATTTTTGTGAGCTTGCTAGCATACTGTGGTACTTGGTATGTCACATTTTTGATAGCGGTTAAGTGTTTTAAACCATAACAAAATGTCAGTAAACCGATAATCAACCCAAGGCTCGCTAAGCCAAAGCTAGCCTGCCAGCCAAAACATTCTTTGATATAACCGGAGCCACCGGAGAGTAGAACACCGAGATTAATGCCAATGTAAAAAATAGTGAATCCCGATTCGCGGCGTGGATCATCGGGTGTGTACAATGAGCCAAGCAAGCTCGATACATTCGGTTTAAATAAACCATTGCCGACAATGATCGTGGCGAGTGAGCCGTAAAAAGCATATTGCCAATTGATTGAGAGTGCGAGCATGGCGTAACCCGCACTGAGTAAGATGCCGCCCCAAACAACAGCGGTTTTAAAACCCAGTAATCGATCAGCAATGATGCCGCCTGGAAAAGGTGCAATGTACGCCAGCGCTGAAAACACACCCATGATGGTGTAACTATCGCTATCCGAAAAACCAAATGCTTTTGTCATATAAAGAACAAGCAAGCCTTGGACAACGTAGAAACCAAAACGTTCCCACATTTCAGTCAGAAATAAAAAAGGCAATGCTGTGGGTTGACGTTGGGTTTGCATATTGCCCCCTCAATTCTTGACTTATTCTCCCTTCTCCCACTTGTGGGAGAAGGGGCGGGGATGAGGGTTTTGACATTGGCACATTTTCTAAATAGAAAGCGTGCTAGACAATCGACCCTCACCCTAGCCCTCTCCCGCAAGCGGGAGAGGGGATGGATGATTTATTAAGCGACCAACCCACTATGCCGCTTTTGACTTATTCTCCCTTCTCCCACTTGTGGGAGAAGGGGCGGGGATGAGGGTTTTGACGTTGGCACATTTTCTAAATAGAAAACGTGCTGGACAATCGGACCCTCACCCTAGCCCTCTCCCGCAAGCGGGAGAGGGGATGGATGATTTATTAAGCGACCAACCCACTATGCCGCTTTTGACTTATTCTCCCTTCTCCCACTTGTGGGAGAAGGGGCGGGGATGAGGGTTTTGACGTTGGCACATTTTCTAAATAGAAACCGTGCCAAACAATAGACCCTCACCCTAGCCCTCTCCCGCAAGCAAGAGAGGGGATGGATGATTTATATTAAGCGACCAACCCACTATGCCGCAACAACGCATCAATGCGTGGCTCGCGACCACGAAAAGCCACAAATGATGCCATCGGTTCGCGTTCGCCACCTTTTTCTAAAATATTTTCGAGGTAGCGTTTTCCTGTTTCTGGATTAAATACACCGGTTTCTTCAAATAAAGAATACGCATCACTGGATAAGACTTCTGCCCATTTGTAACTGTAATACCCCGCGCTATAACCACCAGCAAAAATATGTGAAAACGTATTTTGAAAACGATTGAATGTTGGGTAATTTACGACGGCAACCTGTGCACGCACATCATCCAGAATTTTTTGAATGCGACCGCCTTGGACAGGGTCGTATTCCAAATGGATGCGAAAATCAAATAATGAAAATTCTAACTGACGCAACATTTGCATACCGGATTGAAAGTTTTTGGCAGCGAGTAATTTGTTATAAAGCGTATCCGGTAAATGCTCGCCAGTATCAACGTGAGCAGAAATCAGCGGCATGGTGTCTTTTTCCCAGCACCAGTGTTCCATAATTTGGCTCGGGAATTCTACGGCATCCCATGCGACACCATTAATACCGGAGACGCCAGCGCGATCCACTTTGGTGAGTAAGTGATGTAAGCAGTGACCAAATTCATGGAATACAGTTTCCACTTCATCTTGGCTGAGCAGAGCCGGTTTGTTACCAACAGGCCGCGTAAAATTACAGGTGAGAAATGCAACCGGTGTTTGAATGCCACCGTCAGGCAAGCGTCTACGCACACGACACTCATCCATCCACGCGCCATCTCGCTTGTGGGGGCGAGCATAAAGATCAGTGTAAAAACAACCGCGCCGTTCATTATTTTTATCGAAAATTTCAAAAAAATTCACTTGGGGGTGCCAAGTGTCCACATTGGGTTTTTCAACAATCGTGATGCCATATAATTTATTCACGACGGTAAACATGCCTTCTAATACTTTGTGCGCAGGAAAATAAGGTTTTAATTCTTCTTGCGAGATAGCATATTTTTGTTGTCGTAATTTTTCGCTGTAATAGGTGATATCCCACGATTCAAGCGTGTGTTGATGACCTTGTGATTTTGCAAATTCTTTGAGTTCTTGCATGTCTTTTTCAGCAGCTGATTTCGAGCGCGTTACCAAATCATATAAAAAATCTAATACACGTTTAGGTGTGTCGGCCATTTTGGTCGCCAGTGAATACTCAGCGTAACTATTGAAACCTAAAATCGTGGCTTTTTCATGCCGCAGTTTCAGGATGTCTTCCATGATGGGCGTGTTGTCCCATTTCCCGGCATGTGGACCTTGGTCGGATGCGCGGGTGGCATATGCTTCATACACTAACCGGCGCAGTTCGCGATTATTGAGATGTTTCATGACAGCGGCATAACAGGGATGATCGAGCGTTAATACCCAGCCCTCTTTTTTATCTTGTTGTTGGGCTGTTTGGGCAGCCACCGCTAAATCTTGTTCGGGCAGGCCAGCAATGGCTTTGGGGTCAGTAACATGCAGTGTCCATGCATGAGTGGCATCCAATAAGTTTTCGGCAAATTGTGTGCTGAGTTTGCTAAGTTGTTTTTGTAGTTCAGCAAGCCGTGCCTTATCAGTTGGCGGCAAACCAACACCAGTTAGTTTGAAATCGCGCAATTCATTGTCAATTACTTTGCGTTGTGCCGTATCGAGTTCTGGGTACTTGGCGCTATCCGCAATGGCTTTAATTGCTTTGAAAAGAATCTCATTTTGCATGATTTCGGTGTTATATTCGGTTAAAAGTGGCAAACAGGCATTATAAACCGTGCGCAAATTTTCTGATTCAACAACAGCGTGCATATGTGAAATCGGTGACCATGCTTTTGATAGTCTATCGTTCATTTCTTCCAGGGGTGTCATGAGATTCGCCCAAGTAAAGGCGGTCTGGGTATTGAGCAGGTTCGCTAGTTCACCGCGATTTTGGCTAATGATGTGTTTCAGCGCGGATTCTACCTGTTCTTCAGGAATGATATTGCTAAAACTGGGTAATGGGCCTTGGCGTAATAATGGATTTTCCATAGATGTTTTGTCTCTGAAATTGTAGGGTGGACACGTTGCGCTTTGTCCACCCTACATGGTGCGGTTTTTAGAATAAATGTTTATAAATTAAATACACATCATTGGTTTGTAGTTTACCCGTTTTCAGTTGGTAGGGGTATGTGCTACTGCGAGTTTCAAAAACAGCGCCCCCTAAGTTGACATAACGATAACCTAAGCCTAGGCGGTTTTGCTTAAAACCGCGCGTGTTTTTGAATAAGTTAAATGCATATTCGACGCCGAATCCAACTTGATAAGCCAAGTTGCTATTTGTATGAGGTTGGAAAGCGGATAATGTGACAGGCCCCGTACCCTTCGTGGGGTTTTCTGTATAGCTACCTAATTGAATCCATGACGGCCCAATGCCTGCGTTAATAAAAGGGGAGAAATTGCCGGCAGTCCATGTGAATTGTGCTTCTGCCATGATGCGGGCGCTATTGATGGTAAAATTATAATTATAAAATGATTGGGCGCCGCCGCCGGTAGGTGTTTGTACCAGTTGACCACTGTAGTTATAAGTGGATGGCATGTCGTAGACACCGACACCCAATGCAACTGCTGGTATTGGGCCATGCCCCGCGAATTCATATCCACCGCTCACACCAAACATCGATGTACCGGAGGCGCTGCTATTCGTGGCGTAGTTATCGTTGGAGCTACCGGTGGCAATGGTGGAATTTTGGGTGCCAACAGCCGCAAACGTTGCGCCGCCGGTTATGCCAACATAGGGGTGACCTTCTGCTAATGTGGCAGTAGATAACAATGAAGTGATAATGAGTAATCCGGACAATTTAAACGCGCGTGCCATGTTTCATCCTTGAACCGTCATACGAATAAGTTGGCGCTGATTCTAATTCATTTTTGTTGTTAGGTAAATGTAGCAGCTTCTAACCTGGCGAACGGGGTGAGAGAGGGGAAAGCTGCCCAACTGTCATTATTTGATCTTCATCGCCTAAATCTAATAAAGCATCATTATCGCTTGGAGGTGTTGCTAAGGTATCAGCAGATGGTGCAGGCGAAAACGAAAACAATCCAAATCTGGAAGGGCTAGGCGGCGTTTGGGGGATGCTTTGCAACGGCTGTTCTGTTTGATCTTGTGGATTTTGAGATGCAGCAATATCAGTATACTGAGGTTCATCGGTTTGGTGATGTGTCCAGGAGGAGCGACCTTCCAAAAAATCTATTCGATTTTGAAGTGCAGAAATTTCCGTATACAGAGGTCCAATTGTATCTTCATCTTGTGCCAACTCTTCTTGCAAGGCTGTTTTTGTCGCGATTTCTTGTGCTAATTGTTGTTGTAATGTTGTATTTGCTGCGGTTGCTTGTGCTAATTGTTGTTGTAATGTTGTATTTGCTGCGGTTGCTTGTGCTAGTTGCTGTTGTAATGCTGTATTCGTTGCAGTGGCTTGCGCCAGCACTTCTTGCAAGGATTTATTTTTTGCTATTGTTTGTGGCAGTTTAGCTTTTAAGTTGGCAAAGTCGGCCTCTAGTTTTTTTTGGAGTGCTAAATTTCTTGAACGTGCTGCGGCGGCAGCTTCTCTGTTTTGTTGTTTTTTGCGTTCTCTTTTCAGCGCTGCTGGGTCCATTGCATCATCATGATCAGATTCGATGACCGGTGGTTGTGTTGCAGACCTTTTGCGAGAAGGCCTAGCCGCATTTGTGATGGCTGAAGGTGCGTCAGTCGATGAAGATGTCCGATGTTGATTCAATTGATTGAGGGGCGCCCACGTGACGCGTCGTTTTGCAGGAACTGTGGATGAGGGTGCTAGTTGCGGCGCTGATAAAAGTATCATGTTAGTAGCGGCTGGGTCGTATCCATCAGTCACGGGTAAATCTGGCAGCGGGTAGTCAGAACGTGTATCACTCATCGTTTTTAGGCCTCTCGTTTTTTGTTTTGTACAATCAGGTATTATTTTTATTCTGCGGCGAAACTATACCATGGCACCACTATTGCTGTAAAATACATCAATTTTGGCGGGGCTTATCTCGAAAAATATTCATATATTTAATTAGTTAAACATTGTATTGCGTGACTAAGGATTCATAAAATGGAAACCCCTGTCCTCCTGGGTTAAGAATGTTATAATCACGCGTCTCTCGATAGGCGAATACCATGAAAAAAACGATTTATGATGTAAAAACATTGCAAGGGATGATTGCAACACTACAAGCTTACTGGGCAAAACAAGGCTGCACTATTATACAGCCACTCGATATGGAAGTGGGCGCAGGCACCTTTCATCCAGCGACATTTTTACGTGCGATCGGTCCCGAGCCTTGGCGTGCGGCCTATGTGCAACCGAGTCGCCGTCCAACTGATGGTCGTTATGGCGAAAACCCCAATCGTGTCCAACACTATTATCAATTCCAAGTGGTTTTGAAGCCGTCGCCCGATGATATCCAAGACTTATATCTCGGTTCATTGCATGCACTCGGTGTGGACCCGCTTACCGATGATATTCGTTTCGTGGAAGATAACTGGGAATCACCCACATTAGGTGCGTGGGGTTTGGGTTGGGAAGTGTGGCAGAATGGTTTAGAAGTATCGCAATTTACGTATTTTCAGCAAGTCGGTGGTTTGGAATGTAAACCGGTAACCGGTGAGTTAACGTATGGGTTAGAACGTTTAGCGATGGCGCTACAAGGCATCGATAATATTTATGATTTGGTGTGGAGTAAAAGCGTTCAAGGTGTCGTGACGTATGGCGATGTGTTTCATCAAAATGAAATTGAAATGTCGACCTATAATTTCGAGCAAGCGAATGTGGATTTGTTGTTCCAGCAATTTTATGCCTACGAACAAGAAAGCCAACGCTTAATTGAGTTAGGTTTGCCGTTACCGGCCTATGAAATGGTTTTAAAAGCATCGCATACGTTTAATTTGTTAGATGCACGTCGTGCTATTTCAGTCACAGAACGGCAGCAACATATTTTAAAAATTCGTCGCTTAGCGAAGGCCGTGGCAGAAAGTTATTACCAGGCACGTGAAAAGCTGGGGTTCCCGTTATTGCAGGATAAGAAACATGTCAGTTAAAAAAGATTTTCTTGTTGAAATTCATACGGAAGAGCTGCCGCCGAAAGCATTAAGTCGCTTAGCGAAAAGTTTTTTGCAAGAAGTAGAAGCGCACTTGGTAAAGCTGCAGCTCAGTTATAAAGAAGCGGTATTTTATGCGACGCCACGTCGTTTAGCGGTATTGGTGAAATCATTAATGTCACAGCAGCCAGAGGCTCATATTGAGCGTCGCGGTCCAGCAGTCAGCGCGGCATTTGATGGTGAAGGTAAACCTTCGCCAGCCTGTCTTGGATTTGCAAAATCCTGTGGCGTGAGTGTGGAACAGCTCATCACGATTAAGAATAACCAAGGTGAATGGGTTGGATTTCAGCAACGTGTTCCTGGTAAAACCGTGCAAGAGTTACTGCCGACAATCATTCAAGAATCGCTCGCCGCCTTGCCTATTCCAAAGCGCATGCGGTGGGGCAGTGGTACCGTCGAGTTTGTGCGTCCAGTCAAGTCGGTGATTTTGTTGTACGGCGATGATGTTGTCGATGCGAAAATTTTAGGTGTGCGTAGCGGTCGCGAAACGAGCGGTCATCGTTTTCATTGCAAAAAAATAATTAGCATTTCACGACCATCCGCCTACGTAAAATATTTAGAAAAAGGCTATGTTATTGCCGATTTCGAACGTCGCAAACAAATGATTGCAGAGCAAGCCCAGGCGATTGCATCGCATACGTTTGATGCGGATGCGCGTGTCGAAATTTCAGCTGCGTTGCTAGATGAAGTGACTGGCTTAGTGGAATGGCCAGTAGCAATTTTAGGGGATTTTGATCAGCGCTTTTTAGACGTGCCAGCAGAAGCCTTGATTTCAGCGATGCAAGAACATCAACGCTACTTCCCTGTTGTTGATAAGCACGGCAAGTTGTTGCCGCATTTTGTTGCCATCAGTAATATTGAAGCGCGTGATATGCAGCATGTGATAGCGGGTAACGAGCGGGTGTTACGCGCGCGTTTATCCGATGCCGCCTTCTTTTTTGAAACAGATAAAAAGCAGCGATTAGAGTATTTTGTCGAATTGTTAAAAGGCAGTGTTTTTCAAGCAAAATTAGGTACTGTTTATGATAAAGCCGTGCGTCTGTCGACGCTGGCTGGCGCAATTGCAAAAACCATCGGTGCTGACGAAACAGCGGGTGCTAGAGCGGGGTTATTAGCAAAAGCAGATTTAGCAACGGCCATGGTGGGTGAATTTCCGGAGATGCAAGGTGTTGCCGGTAGTTACTATGCACTTAACGATAGCGAATCGCGTGATGTTGCCAATGCAGTAAAAGAACACTACATGCCTCGTTTTTCCGGTGATGCAGTGCCGACGAATAAAATCAGTTGTGCGGTTGCACTAGCGGATCGCTTAGATACGTTAGTTGGGATTTTTGGTATTAATCAACAGCCGACAGGTGATAAAGATCCGTTTGCGTTGCGTCGTGCAGCGCTCGGTATTTTGCGTATTTTGATTGAATGTAAAATCGATTTAGATTTGCAACTCTTGCTTGAAGCTGCTGTGCACGGTTATCAATGTTCACTAGAAAATACAGCCGTGGTAGAGCAAGTCTTGAATTTTATTTTGGAACGGTTAAAGCCTTGGTATCAAGAGCAAGCGATTAATCCCGATGTATTTGCTTCAGTGGCTGCATTGGGGGTGACGAGACCGTATGATTTTCATCGCCGTATTCAGGCGGTGCAACGTTTCAAACAATTGCCGGATGCGGAATCACTGAGTGTTGCGAACAAGCGTGTTAGTAATATTTTAGCAAAATACGACACACCGATTGATGCGAAAGCAGTGAATGCATCTTTGTTTGAATCGGATGCTGAGCGTGAGTTAGCGCAGAAGCTTGACGTGTTTGATCGCGTCATCAGTCCACTGTATCACGATGCACGCTATGTGGACGTGTTATCGCAGTTGGCTGATTTGCGTAAACCAGTTGATGATTTCTTTGAAAAAGTCATGGTGATGGCGGATGACAAAGCGCAGCGTGAGAATCGTTTATTGTTATTGACGAAACTCCGTTCGTTGTTTTTGCAAGTCGCCGATGTGGCATTGTTGCAGAAATAAAAGTAGCCCGTATGGAGCGTAGCGCAATACGGGATGGTATTGCGCGCAGCTCGACAATGAGAGAAGAGCACAATGAAATTCATTATCCTAGATCGCGACGGCGTAATTAATTACGATTCTGATTACTATATCAAGTCGCCAGACGAATGGATTCCCATCCCGGGCAGTTTAGAAGCGATTGCCGAATTAAATCGCGCCGGTTATCGCGTCATTGTTGCGACGAATCAATCCGGCGTGGCACGCGGTCATTATGATTTAGCAACACTACAAAAAATTCATGAAAAATTTTTAGCGTTATTAGCCGATGTCGGCGGTAAGATCGAAGAGATTTTTTTCTGCCCGCATCATCCGGATGAAAAGTGTCACTGCCGAAAACCACAGCCAGGATTGTTCCAGCAAATTCAAACAAAGTATGCGGTGAATTTAGCCGATACGTATTTTGTCGGTGACTCTTATACGGATATTTTGGTAGCACAAGCGGCAGGTTGTAAGCCAGTGTTAGTGATGACTGGGAATGGTAAAAAAACACTGGAAAAGCTGTCTGATGTGTCAGGGATTTTGCAGTTTGCTGATTTAGCGGCAGTTGCCGCCAACGTAATTAAAGAATCGTGATAGTAGCCCGTATGGAGCGCAGCGTAATACGGGGTTGGGAATTCATGCTATCCCGTATTACGCTGCGCTCCATACGGGCTACTATCTAAGGTGCACAACACATGAAAAAAAAATCACTCCCCGGTAAATTTTCAATGCTAATTCGTTCCATCATTTTTGCCATCGTCATGCCGGTTTTTACGATATTTTATAGTTTGATTTGCCTTGCATCATATCCCTTGCCCATGCGTTATGGTTGCCGCGTTGTGATGGGGTGGTCACGGAGTATTGTTTGGTTCTTAAAAGTAATTTGTCATATCGACTATCATGTGACGGGTCTCGAAAATATCCCCCATGATAGAAATGGCATTGTCATGAGTAAGCACCAATCGGCATGGGAGACATTTTATTTGCCCCCGCAATTCAATCAAACAGCGATTATTTTAAAACGCGAATTGTATTGGGTGCCGTTTTTTGGTTGGGGAATGTTGGCTTGTCGCCCTATTGCTATTAATCGTAGTAATACGTCATCAGCAATGGCGCAAATTATTTCAAAAGGCACAAAATATTTAGCTGCAGGTCGGTGGATTTTAGTTTTTCCTGAAGGTACACGTATATCACCCGGACATGCTGGTAAGTATCGCTTAGGTGGCGCGCGTCTTGCTGCTGAAACGGGTTATCCTGTGCTACCCGTTGCGCATAATGCGGGATGCTATTGGTCAAAGCGCAAATTTATTAAGACACCCGGAACGATTAAATTGGTATATGGTCCTTTAATAGAGAGTAAAGGCCGCAGCGCAGAAGAAATTATAGAGCTAACCAAAACATGGATTGAAAATACAATGGCGACAATTGATCCGCATTACATGCATAAATCATAGTAAAAAGCTTGTCTTTCCCGCCTTCGCGGGAAAGACAAGCTTTTTGTAAGACAAATTTACAAGAGGTATCATGAGACTCGCATTCTGTCTTTTTAAATATTTTCCATTCGGCGGTTTGCAGCGGGATTTTTTGCACATTGCAAAAGCCTGCGTAGCGCGTGGTCATATCGTTGATGTGTACACGATGTCATGGGATGGCGAGTATGAGCCAGGCTTGGCAATTCGCACACTCCCTACAAAAGGTTTTCGCAATCATACGCGTCGCCAAGATTTTGTGCGTCAAGTGCAACCTTTTCTTGAGCAAGGCCATTACGAGTTAGTGATTGGCTTTAATAAAATGCCAGATCTTGATGTTTATTATGCGGCAGACACTTGTTATCAAGCGAAAGCGCGTCAACAACACGGTTGGTGGTATCGATTAACGGGTCGTTACCGACGTACGGTTGCTTATGAGAAAGCCGTTTTCGCGCCTGAATCAAAGACAGAAATTTTATTGCTGTCCGCGGCTCAGCAAAGTGATTTCATGCATTATTATCATACATCGGAGCAGCGATTTCATTTGCTACCGCCGGGTATTGATCGCGATCGCAAGGCGCCAGCGAATGCAGCAGAGATTCGTGCGACAGTGCGAAATGAATATCAATTTTCGGATAATGAATTCTTAATAGTAATGGTTGGTTCTGGATTCAAAACGAAAGGGTTAGATCGTGCGTTGTTAGCTATAGCGGCTTTGCCCGAGACAGTGCGACGGCGAACGCGATTAATGGTCATTGGCAAGGATAATCAAACAGCTTTTGAAAGCCAGGCAAAAAAATTAGGCGTTGCTGATCGCGTCATTTTTTTAGGAGGGCGCAAAGATGTCCCGCGGTTTTTATTAGCAGCGGATTTATTGATTCATCCCGCTTACAATGAAAATACGGGTACCGTGTTATTAGAAGCACTGGTTGCTGGATTACCTGTATTAACAACGGATGTGTGTGGTTATGCGGGATATGTATTGGATGCCAAGGCAGGGAATGTAATTGTCTCGCCATTTCAACAAGAAAAATTAAATTCAGCACTGGCAGATATGTTATTATCGCGTGAGCGATCGATTTGGCACGCGAATGCATTGGCATTTGCCGAGCAAGCAGATATCTATAGTATGCCAGAGCGCGCGGTGAGTATTATTGAAGGATTACGGTGACTTGTGTATTTAACCATTGATCCAACTTTACAAAAATATATAGATCACGGTGATGAAACCTTTGCACATATCATGGCGCTCAAAGGTCACGTCTATCGCGCGTTAGAAGGACGTTGTACGCAGCGCATTGAGTTGGGTGGTCAGGGGTATTTTTTAAAACAACATCATGGTGTTGGTTGGAAAGAAATTGTTAAAAATATATTGCAGTTGCGTTTGCCAATCGTGGGTGCAAAGAATGAATGGCTCGCATTGCAACGCTTACAGCAATTAGATATACCTACCATGCAAGTTATGGCTTATGGTGAGAAGGGTTTTAATCCGGCACGGCGTGAATCGTTTTTATTGACGAAAGAATTGACGAATGTGATCAGCTTAGAGGATCTTAGTCGTGATTGGTTGGTTTCACCGCCCAAACCAATGTTTAAGCGGGCATTAATAAAAGAAGTAGCGCGCATGGTGCGGGTTATTCACGCGAATGGGTTAAATCATCGCGATTGTTATATTTGTCATTTTTTATGGGATACCACATCATCCGCTAACATGCCGCGTATTTATTTAATTGATTTGCATCGCGCGCAGCTTCGAACGGAGACACCCGAGCGCTGGGTGATTAAAGATTTGGCGGGTTTGTATTTTTCTAGCAAAGATATTGGTTTAACCTCTCGCGATTTATGGCGTTTTATCAGAGAATATCGTCTTCAGACGTTAGGCGATACGCTGACAAAGGAACGGACTTTTTGGAAGAAGGTGAAACAACGTGGCGATAAGACGTATCAAAAACATGGACAACAATAATACTTCTCAAGTTATTCAAAATCTGTCATGGAGCCATTTGCGGCAGGCCAACCGTGCTTCTCTTGAGCCATTTCAATTAGCACTGGCTGAAAGTGATGATGTGCTGTTTTGTCATGAAATTGTGCGCGTTATTCCGGGCAAGCGGGTTGTTGCATTTGGGACATGGGGCGGAAAACCAGTCGTTGCCAAATTATTTTATCAACGTGGACGTGCGCAACGTCATATTAAACGTGAATATGCGGGTATCAATGCATTGCTGGAAGGCGGTGTATTAACGCCAGCCTTATATTATCACGGCACATCGAAAGATCGTCGCGTTCACGTGTTACTTTTTGAGCGTATTATGGGTGCGCCTAGTTTGGATTCACTCTGGCAAGGTCGTGCGAGCATAAAAGAAATGTTGCCGTTGATGCAGGCGATGACGATTGAATTGGCGACGCATCATGTGTTGGGTATTTTGCAACATGATTTGCATTTTAAGAATTTCTTGGTGAGCAAACGCGGTATTTTCACCATTGATGGCGGTGACCTTGAGATTTTTGATACACCTCTCTCAAAAAAAGAAAGTGTAGACAATCTGGGTTTGTTTTTTTCCCAGTTAGGGTTAGGCACGGAAGAATTACAAAAAACACTTTTCCAAGTTTACACACGTTCACGTGGTTGGCTTGTCAAAAAAGCCGATGTCACTGGCTTGCAGGTGGCTATTGAAAAATGGACGAACCGACGCTGGGAGCAGTATAGCAAAAAAATTATGCGTACCTGCTCCGCATTCGTGCGTCATGACACATTCAACAGTATGGCAATTTGTGATCGAGAATATGAATCCAGTGCATTGCTGCATGTGTTAAAAAGTCCAGAAGCTATTTTTTCTTGGCCAGACACAGAGATGTTGAAAGCAGGGCGCAGCACGACGGTTGTCAAATTTAAAATGGATGATCGTTTTTTTGTATTGAAGCGTTATAACATCAAGGACAGTGCGCATTGGTTGCGTCGTTGCTTGCGATCCACCCGCGCGGCAACTGGTTGGCGTTTAGCGCAACGCTTGCGCTTGATGGGTGTGGCAACGGCTAAGCCAATTGCCTTCGTTGAAAAACGTTTCTTGGGGTTGCGCAGCAAATCCTATTTACTGATGGAGTATGTTCAAGGCGAACATGCAGGGGAGTTTTTTACAAATCATGCTGATGATCAAGTGGCATCTGAATTTGTCGCTCAGCAAATGATGGCGTTATTTGAAAGTTTGGCGCGTTTGCGTATTACGCATGGCGATTTGAAGATGACAAATATTTTAGTTCACAAATTAAAGCCGGTCTTGATTGATTTAGATGGTATGTGTGAACATCGTACGGCACTTGGATTTAAGCGCACTTTTCAACAAGAAATTAAGCGATTTATGGTTAACTGGCGCGATAACCCAACAGTTTATAATATGTTTGAGTTGTTGGTACAAGAAGTCTATCGGCGGCTAGACGTTTAATTGATTTATGTTCTCATCTCCCTTCTCCCGCAAGCGGGAGAAGGGTTGGGGATGAGGGTTTTGATGTCGATTGGTTTTCTAGTAGCAAATGTGTAGACCAATCAACCCTCACCCTAGCCCTCTCCCATAAATGGGAGAGGGGATGCCATTTATAAGGAGGATAAATATGTCGCCCCTCAAAAACAAGAACCTATTCAAACAACAATGCTTCATCGGCGGCCAATGGGTTTCCGCCGCCAGCAACAATACTTTTCTAGTTAATAATCCATTTGATAATTCTATATTAGGAACCGCGCCCGATTGCGATGCGAGCGATACACAGAACGCCATTGCGGCAGCACATGCTGCTTGGCCCGCCTGGCGTGCATTAACAGCAAAAGAACGCAGCGACATTTTATGGCGTTGGGCTGAATTAATTCGCGAAAATAAAGAAGACCTTGCTATCTTAATGACTTTAGAACAAGGCAAACCATTAACAGAATCACGCGGCGAAGTCGATTACGGCAATGCATTTATTGAATGGTTTGCAGAAGAATGTCGTCGCGTGTATGGCGATGTGATTCCTTCAAACAAAACGAATCAACATTTGGTTGTGATCAAGCAACCTGTTGGTGTGGTGGCAGCGATTGCGCCTTGGAATTTCCCCATTGCTATGATTACACGTAAATGCGCTCCCGCATTAGCAGCAGGTTGTCCTGTTGTGATTAAACCAGCGGAAGCAACACCCTATAGCGCATTAGCACTCGCAGTTTTAGCAGAGAAAGCCGGTATGCCAGCCGGTGTCATGAATGTCATTACGGGTGATGCGAAAATCATTGGTGCAGAGCTCACAGCTAATCTACTCGTTCGCAAAGTCTCTTTTACCGGCTCCACAGCAGTTGGTAAGCTGTTAATGCAGCAAAGTGCAAACACATTAAAAAAAATTATCTCTTGAGCTTGGCGGCAATGCACCATTTATTGTATTTGATGATGCGGATTTAGATGCGGCAGTACAAGGTGCCATGGCATCGAAATTTCGTAATGCGGGACAAACCTGTGTTTGTGCCAATCGCATTCTTGTTCAAGACAGTGTGTATGATGTATTTCAAGAAAAATTAGTAGCAGCTGTGAAAAAATTAAAATTAGGCAATGGCTTAGAAGCAGGTGTGACACAAGGCCCTTTAATTAATCAAGCTGCAATCGATAAAGTTAAAAAACACATTGCCGATGCCGTGAGTAAAGGCGCAAAAATTCTATGCGGCGGCAAGCCAGACCAATTAGGCGGTTTGTTTTTCGAGCCAACTGTGTTGCGTGATGTGACGCCATCCATGTTAATTGCAAAAGAAGAAACCTTTGGCCCTGTTGCACCTCTTTTCCGTTTTCATACGGAAGCTGAAGCCATTCACATGGCGAATGACACACAATTTGGTTTGGCATCGTATTTTTATAGCAATAACATTCATCGTATATGGCGTGTATCAGAAGCATTGGAATATGGTATTGTCGGAATCAACGAAGGCATTATCTCAACCGAAGTCGCCCCCTTTGGTGGTGTGAAAGAGTCCGGTGTGGGACGCGAAGGCTCGAAGTACGGTATCGAAGATTATCTGGAAGTGAAATATTTGTGCATGAGTAACCTATAAGAACCGTAGGGTGGACACGCTGCGCTTTGTCCACCCTACAACACCAATATTTTTCACATATTTAATTTTTTCTGCGACGCTGGTTGCAATTTTTTTGATAACTCTTGCTTCAATGCTTCAATTGCTCGAGCTTTGTAATTTGCAACCTGTGCTTCTGGCGTATCACCAAATTCTTGAAAAAACTTTTGTAGCCGTTCTAGACGACGTTTTGCCTCTAACGGATTGACATAAGTGATTTTATATTTCAGGTGAAATTGAGGAGCTTGTGCAACTGTACTCTTTTGTGATGGCAGTCTTGATAGTGTTAATAAAGCTGTTTTTTCCTCATGTCCTGCTCGTTTAAATAATTCACAAGCACTTTTCATTCTTGTGTGTTCATCTTTGCTTAATAGATTCCCGCATTGTTCAGCGTATTGTTCCAGAGTATATTTGGATAATCTGCTGAATTTTGTATCGTTTCCCATCAACCATTGTTGCAGCGAGTGTTTATTTGCAAGAGCTTGATAATGATATAAATGACAGTTATCAGGAAGATATTGTGGGATAAATAATGTAAAAGAATGGGATCCGATCCAGATATAGTCTATGGTTGGGTCATTTAGTAATTTGAGAATAATATTCTCAATTACGTGAATTTCTTCATCGTGTGAGTTAACAGATGCTGCATTTAAAAAACTAGGTATTCCTAGTTCTTTGTCTCTTAATTCTTCGCGGAAGCAGTATAATATTTTTTCGTTTTTCGATGATCCTTGTTGTATGGCGTTAAATAGCGATTTTAGTAAATTTTGTTCTTGGGGTGAGGTTGCTATTTCAATGGCTCTGCCATCGCGAAGAAAGCATAGTGATCCTTGTAATATAATAAGTGCTCGTGGAATAATCCGTATTGATTTTGATGCAATTCCATTTTTTAATTCATCAATAGTTTTAATGTCGGGATACATGGCAATATAAAATGGATTTTCCCTATCAAGTTCAAATCGTACCAAGATATCAATATTTTTTTTTCGATTGATTGTTAAATCAGTAAGGAGTATCTGGGTAGCACTTTCTGTTTGTGGGCAAGTAACATACTGCATTTTTGAAAATGCTTCTGCTCCTCCCATTCCTAAAAATAATTCACATATCTGGTTGCTTTGATACCCGCAACTATCCGGCGGTTCAAGCATCTGACCTGAGTGTTTTTCGACAAGCTTTGCAATGGTTTCTTCAAGTGCATCTGCGGCAAGAAAAATATTATCCATATAGATGAATGCAGCTTGGTTTTGTCCAAGTATTTCAGGGCGCGCGCCCGTCATCATAACGCCATAAGTAATAGTCATTTTCATGAATAATTGGTGTAAATCTTCACCTGAAAAAGTGACTAGTGGCAGATGACTTGCCATTGCTCCCCCTCGCGCTTATTAGTTTAATGCTTATGTCCATAATTATAGCAAAAATCAAATAAATTGTGTGAAACTCATTGAATTTTCTATAAAAAGTCGAGAAAATGACCTAAATAAGCAGTATTTTTTCTGATTTATCGATATGGTATTGTATACTATTTGCCCGAAAGAGTGTAATGTGTTATCCTTAAAATAATATCGCTCACAAAATAAGAGGTTGCTATATGCAACGAAGGCTAAGTTTTTTAAATAACGCAGCTGATGCTGATCAAGAGTCTTTTTTTGCGACTTATCAAGCTGAGGGTGAGTTAAATAAAATTAAACAAACAGTCCATAAAAAACTTAATCGTTGGCTGAAAGGTGGAAATACCACTCAAAAAATATCTTTGCTTAATCAGTTGTTGGCTGAGGATGTTGCCGTAATTTTAAAAACAAAGGAATCAGAAGAGATACCAGCCTATATTCGCGACATGTTGCTAAATGCTCATGATGCAATCCCTTCTTTAAAGGCAACAGCTTCACAAGACATGATTATTGCAGCAGTTCGACAAGAAATAATCGACACGATGAATGCAATGGTAAACAGAAATACGCCAAGTCCCCATAATACTGCTAGTGCTTCAGCTAAGCACAGTGGTGGCTACTCTCCTCGTTTTCCATAACGCTGAAATAACAAAAGTGGATACGCTTGCGGAGTTTACCCTGTTACGCTTTTTTAATTTTTTCGTGATAATCAGCACTAAAAAATTCATCGATTACTGACATCCGTACTCTCAAAAATTTTATCAGCAGAAGCAGCAATAAAACCCGTATACAGTTCGCCATTCGGTAATGGGTAACGCTTGGCAAATTCGTAATAGCATGATGGGATTTGCTTATCGCCTTCAGAAAATTTCACGGTAGTTTCTTCTGCCAAGGTACTGGATTGTTCTAAACACTCTTGACGAGTGCCTTTAATTTCGCCGCCGGCTGCATTCAATTTAAAGCCATTTTTTTTCAGAAAACTATTAACATCTGCAAGATCAGTAAACGTATGCAATGCATTGACGTTCACTGTAAAATGATTCGCACAAAATCCAAATGCATACAGCCACGCGGCATATTCAGATTCCGTTAATAATTTTTTATAAGTGGCGTGACTTAGCTGCCACGAAGTGGCGGAATTGATTAATTCTTCTGGTGTTAATGTATCAAGCGGGATTTGATCAATGCAGTTTTTCACGCTGGTTTGTAATTCATGGCTGAAATTACCAATTAACAATTCACTGATAAATACTTTCGGTGCTGCTGGATCTGAATGTTCGTAATGTTTTGCAAACAGTTTTTTCGCATGAAAATCATAGGTACCTTTTTCTTCATAGCCATATGCTTCAAAAATGCTACCGAGTTTGTCCACGCCAACACGAGGGTCATTAAATGTGCGTAAAGCAATGTGATCATTTGCCACAGTTTCGCCACGTGCAATAAACGTATCATACACTTTTTTGGCATGTGGATTGCGGCGTGTGTAATCATCCCACAGTGTTTTAAATAAATTTTGATAAGACATATATTTCCTAATTAATTATTATAGAGTTCTAATAATGCTTCCAGCGGGTGCAGTAGTTTTGCTTTAGCAAAACGTTTTGCCTGGCAGCGACACGAGTAACCGGTTGCGAGGATGGTGTTAGTTGGGTTTTTTGCTAAATGAGCTTTCCAATCCATTGCAAATAATTGTTTTGATAGTTGGATATGTTCTTTTTCATAACCATAAGAGCCTGCCATACCACAGCAGCCCGCAGCAAGTGGTTTTAATTCACAGCCAAACGCAGAAAATACAGTTTGCCATTGTTCTTCGGCAGCAACACAAGCCGTTTTTTCGGTGCAATGGCTTAATAAATAATAAATAGAACGAGATTGTATTGTTGGCAAATTCAATTTTTGCAAATTATTGACTAACCATTCTTGTGGTAAATGGACTGTCGCAATTTGTTTGCCTATTGCTTTGGGATATTCATCTCGATAGGTTAATGTGATGCTAGGATCAATGCCCAGTAAAGGGATTTCTAGCGCTTCTAATTGTTGTAAATAAGCCGCATTTTTATGCGCGAGTGCGTTAAATTTTTCAAGAAAACCTTTGATGTGTAACGGCTTGCCATTGGGAAAAAAAGGCGCGATATAAACAGTTATTCCAACGGCTTGAAAGAAGTCAACCATATTGAGTAATACAGACGTATCGTAAAAACTCGTAAATGCATCTTGCAATAGAATAATGCTAGTGTTTTTTTCATCCGCAGATAGTGCATGTAATTTCTTGATATTAAAGGATGATATGTCACGTTTACGTAAGCCGCCACGAAGAGATATAGTGCTCAGTTGTGGTGTGCCGATTAAATGCGTGGTTGCCTGAACGATATCGCGCGCTAAAAAGTTATTTAATAAAATATTGCTAACGCGTGGAAATTTGGCAAGTACGGGTGTCACCGATTCTAGACTGCTGATAGCATAGTCGCGCAAGGGGCGTAAATAACGTTGATAGTAATGCGCTAAAAATGTCGCTTTAAATTCGGGTACATCGACTTTCAGTGGACATTGCGTCGCACACGCTTTACACGATAAACAGCCGGCCATAGCGTTATAAACTTCGTGGGAAAAATCCGCTTGTTGAGAAATGGTATTCAGAAAGCGCCGTATCAGGCTGGTTTTTTTAGGTGTTTTTTCTAAGGTGAAATGCTGTTTGGCAAGTTGACGCAACCATTCTCGAATAACGGTCGCGCGTCCTTTCGGCGAATGAATACGGTCACGCGTGACTTTGAAAGAGGGGCAGATAACGTCTTGTGATGCATCATTGAAACAAGCACCATTACCATTACATGACATGGCGGTCGCGTATGCTTGCTGTATTTCTGCAGGAATTTCTTTATCAAAATGGCCGCGCAATGGTCCTTGCAATTTTACAATGTCATCCTGGCAATGTAATGGCGTGACAATTTTACCCGGATTCATTTGATTGAAAGGATCAAATAGCGTTTTTATTTCACGCAATGCTAAATGTAATTCGTCGCCAAAAAAACGTGCTGTGTATTCACAGCGATAACCTTTGCCGTGCTCTCCCCACATGACGCCATGGTATTTCTCTAAGAGCGCGACGACTTTATCCGATAATTCACGTATGAGATTTTCATCGGCGCTGTTTTGCATATCTAATGCAGGTCGAATATGGATGCAGCCAGAATCGATATGGCCATACATGCCATAAATTAACTGATAGCTATCGAGTAATGCCGTAAACTCTGCAATGTAATCGGCTAATCGCTCGGGCGGCACGGCGGTATCTTCAATAAAAGGAATAGGGCGGCGTTTATCAACGATTGCTTTGCTAATTAAGCCCACGGATTTTTTACGCAATTCCCACAGTAATTTGCTTTCTTGCGTGTTTTTCGCTAGATAAAAGCCGATAGCGTAATGTGGTTTACCCCTGTTTGCCTGTATGTTATCACACAGCGTCGCTACCATTTTATGTAAATCATTCTCATCATCACTGACAAATTCTACAACATTAATGGCTTGTGGAATAATACCATCGTTGTCAAGCATGTTTTTTAGATGATGATACATACTGTCTTGACGCGCGAGTGATAATAGCTTGTTGTCGATAGTTTCGATAACTAATGGTGTGCTAGTTTGTAATTCAGGTGCGCGTAACGCATCATTAAAACTCGCGTATTTAATGAGAATAACGTTTTTAAATTTAGGTAGCGGCATGATTTTTAATTTGCATTCACCGACGACACCCAGTGTGCCTTCCGCACCCGAAAAAATATAATTTAAATTAACAGGATCTTGATTAGCCTTTGCTAAGTTATAGCCAGTTAAGGTGCGTGGTGCATCAGTGAATTTTTCTTGAATTTGTGCTGTATTACGTTGTAATACATCCGCAACAGCGGTAGCAAGTGCTTGTTCGGGTGCTGCTGTTTCTAACAGCGTGCCGTTACTCAGTACGCAGGTTAAATTAATCACGTGATCACTGGTGCGGCCTAGTAAACGCGAACCATTGCCGCATGCATCCGTGTTAATCATGCCGCCTAAGGTGGCGCGACTGCTGGTTGACACTTGGGGTGCGAAATAAAATCCATGCGGTTGTAAGTACGTATTCAGTTGATCGAGAACAACACCGGGCTGTACTCGCACCCAGTGTTCCTCAAGATTGAGTTCGAGAATTTCGCACATGTATTTGGAGCAATCAATAATGATACCAGCCGACAGTGATTGGCCATTGGTAGCTGTGCCGCCGCCGCGTGGTGAGAATTTAATATGCGCGCGGAATTTTTCATCTTGTGCTAATAAAAGTGCAATCACAATGTCTTGTATTTTGCGAGGGGTTAACACGGCTTGTGGAATGACTTGATAGATACTGTTGTCGGTCGCAACGGCTAAGCGCGCTGCATAATCCGTACGAATGTCGCCCGAAAATGCGGTTGTCCGTAGATTTTTTAAATAAATAGCATAATTATTGTCGAGTGTGGCATTGGGGATGATTTGTGGCAGCATACTCGCCTCAGTCTAGCGCAGTCTCACAAAGTCCATGGTAGGTTTGTTGTCAGAGTCGCTATCATAGGAATGACTTGCAATATGATTTTGAATGTTTCTATGCAAATCAGTCAGTTCATTTTTCATCAATTGTATTTTTGTAGCCGTAGTTGATAACGGCTGTTCGGTTATTCTAAATAAATTAACATCATCATCGTGAAATGACGGTATCGCGTCTAATACTCTGTGTAGCGCATAACTAGTACGACGCATTTGTTCGGCACATTCAAAACTCCATTCATTTGCGATCTGAATATCCGCAGCATTAGCTTCATCCTGTCTAATGCGTTTGTTGAGATTCTTTATGCGTCCAGAGCGGTAGTGGATGTATTTTTCGAAGTGATCAACAATATTAGCGATAGTGTTTTCTACATAGTGTTGATCTGTCATTTTATTAAAATCAGGCGTTGGTGATGTATTGTTGTATTGGGCAAGAGCTGGAAAGCAGATAGTATTTGTTTGCTTTGAAAATGTGTGAAGCTCTTTCAGGTTGTCAAAGTCAGCACCCCTTTGGTTAAAAAAATCCGCGCATTCGTCGAGTGATTGAAATGCAAGTTGATCAGGGCTTTCGACTACGTCTAAGAAATCATCTTCAGATAAGTCTGAATCTTCGCGCGGCGAAGCTGGCGGCGACCACGCAGAATCGCTGTCATTATCACGTACGACAGCAGGGGAATGGGGTTGTATGGATTCTTCTTTACTTTCGGATATATTTTCATTCACATCCGATTCTGTAATAGCGGCAAGTGGTGTCACTGTGATTTGTGCGCGGCGTTTTTTTAGATCTTCTTGCAGTAGCGCATACCAGTTATTGTGTTGCACAGAACGGGGCGGCACTACTACCCAGCTGTTGGAAGCGACTTGAGCTTTATCTTTTTGTTCAGATGGCGATGCTATTGGTGTGGTAAGGCCAAAGAATTCACCGATGCTTCTGAACATGTAGGGTGCTCCGACAATAAAAATATGTATTTGCCAAGCTATCAGAAGAAACGAAGCGAGTAAAGAGAAGTGTCTATCTCTTGCCCAATACAACTAGGCAAGAGCGGACTTTATATTGCGTGTGGTTTTTACATCGTAGGCCGTAGATTTGACCCTTGCTGAGCTGGTGACTCTTGAGTTTTTAAGTATTGTGCTGCCTTAAAGCCGGAACCTGCAAGATGAGCTTGACGGATGTTATTTGCCAGGATGAAGGTTTTTAGTATTGTCTGAAGATTATATCCTTGATGCTGTAGTTGTTGTCTTGGTGGCCATGGCTGGCCTCGCATGCCAAGGTGTTCAAGCCGTTGCGAAAGTGGCGGCAAAAATCGATGTCCGCGCATACCCAGCAGTGCAAATCGGCAACCTAATGAAAAATCGTAGGCTGGTGTGAAGGGTAAACCCGTGGTTGGCGGTGTTACTTTAGGGCTGGGGGCGGGCTTTTGTTCTGGTAATGAGGCTGCGGGTGTTGCTTTTGGGAGAGGCTCAGCATGAATACTCGTCCATTTAGCTTTGCGTTCTTCTGTTGTTGGTGTGGTGGCTTGAGCGGCTTTTGACGCTGCTTTTTCTTGTAACTTAGCATGCGCTTTTTGGAGTTGGTCCTGATGGGTTTTGCGTAATAACTCTGTATGCACAGATGCCCATTTTGTTTTGTGGTCTTTCGCAACGATTTGTTGCTCGGTAGCTTCCTTGACTGATTTTTTGCTTGCTTCTAGCAGCGCTTTGGCTTTTTCTGATGGTCCAACAGTTAAAGCTTGTGCTAGTTCAGCGGCCCTTTTTTTGAATTCATCTGATGGAGTGACTTGAATCGGTAGTGTCACTAGTTCAGGTTCATTTCTTTCAGTAAATTTTTGCACAAGGGCAGAAATTTTTGTAGAAGTGCCAGATGTTGGAGGTGAGATGTGTATAAATGCAGACTCATCTTGCTGCTTTGCTGTTGTAAATGGCTGCGCTAGGGCTGTCACTTTTTCTGAAGCTGGCGCAGCAACATGCACATAATTTCCCGGAATTCCTTCGTTGTTATCTGTTTTAGCTGGGGTTTCTGCAGGTGCGAGTCCCAATAGTCTCATTAGAAACATGCCAAACACTCCCGTGTAAAAATTTTAGTAGTTCGACACGCTATCAAAATGTAGCGGTGGAGTAAAGAGGGATAGTACTCCCTTCTCCCGCAAGCGGGAGAAGGGTTGGGGATGAGGGTTTATTGTCTCGCACGCTTTTAATAAGAAATGTGGTAAACAAAAGACCCTCTCCCACACGTGGGAGAGGGGAGATTATCCAATCTCAAATTTAATTCCTTGCGCTAACGGTAACTCTTTGCTCCAGTTGATGGTATTGGTTTGCCGACGCATATACGCTTTCCAGGAATCGGATCCTGCTTCACGTCCGCCGCCTGTGTCTTTTTCGCCACCAAAGGCACCACCAATTTCTGCGCCCGATGTGCCGATGTTGACATTGGCAATACCACAATCACTACCACGTGCGGATAGAAATATTTCCGCATTTTGTAAGTTGTTGGTAAAGATGGATGATGATAAACCATGACGCACATTGTTTTGCATCGCAATCGCTTCATCTAATGTTTTATATTTCATGACGTATAAAATCGGTCCAAACGTTTCGCGCTGTACGGCATCCCAATGATTTTCTGCTTCGGCTAAAGTGGGCTCCACAAAAAATCCTTTTTGTTTGATCGCATTGCCACCCGCAAGTATTTTTCCGCCGGCTTTCTTCACATCAGCAATCGTTGTTTCAAAGTTTTTTACCGCACCCGCATCAATCAATGGACCCATGAGATTTTTTTCATTGAGGGGGTCGCCAATCGTTACTTTTTTATAAGCATTGATGAGTGTGGGAATGAGTTTGTCATAAATTTTTTCGTGCACGATTAACCGACGTGTGGTTGTGCAGCGTTGCCCTGCTGTGCCGACTGCGCCAAACACAATGGCAGGTACGGCTAAGCGCAAGTCGGCTGACTCATCAACGATAATGGCATTATTACCGCTTAATTCTAGCAGTGATTTGCTAAGACGACGAGCAACTGCTTCTTGCACATGACGACCGACGGCTGTTGAGCCAGTGAATGATATGAGTGGTATACGTGTGTCGTCCACAAATTTTTTCACCATCTCGTTATCATCGGTAATGAATAAGGAAAAAATTCCCTCTAAACCATTGCGTTCCATGACAGTGTTGCAAATGTGTTGCACGGCAATCGCGCATAACGGTGTTTTCGGCGAAGGTTTCCAGACAACAGTGTTACCGGCAATCGCCGCCACAAATGCATTCCATGCCCAAACCGCAACCGGGAAATTAAATGCAGAAATCACACCCACGACACCGAGCGGATGCCATTGCTCATACATGCGGTGTTCAGGACGTTCTGAGTGCATCGTGCTGCCATACAACATGCGGGATTGACCGACAGCGAGATCTGCCATATCAATCATCTCTTGCACTTCACCGTTGCCTTCTTGTTTGGATTTACCCATTTCAAGTGAGACGAGACTGCCAAGATTTTCTTTCTGAGTGCGCAGTGCATCACCGAGTTGACGAATAATATCACCACGTTTGGGTGCCGGTAAATTTCGCCAGGTGAGAAAGGCTTTTTGCGCTGTTTGGATGACTTTTTCATAGTCTGTTTCTTCACAACGATACGCTGAACCAATTATGCTTTCATCGGTGGGATTGATAGATTGAATTTCACCATTTTTTTGTGTGGCTGACCACCAGGCCGAGCCTGTGCTGGCACCAGCATTGTTTGTGCCAAGGTTGAGTTTTTTTAACAGATCCATGTTTCTTCCTTACTGGTAATATTGTCCGAAGCGATTATTGATTAAATCATTTAAAGAAAATTGTTCTTGGCGAATATAGCCTTTGTATTTGTCTGGTCGACTTAGCACTAAATCGAGAATAGCGCAAAGACCCGATGCAGTAGTTAATTGAATCGCTGACCAATTTAAGTTGTTAATTTGTTTGGGGTAGAATTTTTTGACGTAATTTTCTTCGGTGAAGATATGGTTTTTAGTGCCTGTTACGGATACATAAACCAGTACAACATCTTGATAGGTTTTCGGAATAGCATTTTCGAGAATACGTTTTAGTGTATCGCGATCATTATTCAAATCTAAATCATTCATCAAAAAATGCATTTTGGCGCAGTGACCAGGATAGCGAATCGTTTTATAACTCATGTGTTTGACTTTATTCAGGTAAGAATTAGCTAAGCTACCAATGCCACCGGATGTGTTAAATGCTTCATACGTTAAACCATCAATTTTAATTTCTTCTACATCATCCAGCGGCAATACATTGACTTCTTGGCCATTCTCGATTGCTTGGCACAAATTGCCATATTCGTTAATCAAACCATCGGTTGACCAGGTCAATGAATATTGCAAGCCGTTGCTGATGTTAAGCGGTAATGCACCGACGCGCATTTTAACGGAGGTTAAGGTGGGGAAATTTTTCATTAAATCATTGGCGACGATGCTAATAAAGCCGGGAGCTAAACCACATTGTGGCACAAATGCCGCATTGCTATTTTTTGCCAACTCTAAAATCGTGCTTGCCGTTCGTGTGTCTTCTGTTAAATCAAAATAGTTCATGTTAAATTGATGCGCCACTTTCGCAATGGCAATGTTGAGATAATACGGTAGGCAAGGCACGATCGCTTGCACGGGATTTTTTTTCAAAAAATTCGCAATGTCATTTGGATCTTCCGCATTGATTTTTACTGTTTCTATGTTGTTTGATTTTGCCAGTAGGCGATCAAGATCGGGGCGATTTTCTAAATGCAGATCAGCAAGATAAACATGATAATCGTTGGAGTTCGCTAATAAGAAAGAAATCAAGGTGCCAATTTTACCTGCACCTAGAACGAGTATTTTTTGCATTTATAAAATCCTTTTATACTGAATAAATTACCCAACCATATATGTCGCCGTCCCTGTTGCTAGCAACGTACTCTCTTGATTAAACAATTCCATACGCGTAAAAGAAATTTTGTTACCCGTATTAATCACATACGCTTTCGCAATAAAGCGCGTACCCTTGCCAGGCCGGATGAAACTCACTTGCATATCAATCGTACTGGTTTTACCAATGATTTTTGCAATTTCATCATCTGCTTTGTCAGCATGCTTGTAAATCACAGATGACATCGCTGCCATACCACCAGCCATGTCTAACACAGATGAAATAACACCGCCGTGTAAAATACCATGCAAGAAATTACCTACCAAATCGTTTTTCATATCGAAACTCATGGTGATATGCGTTTGTTCCATTTCCTCTAATTGCAAGCCAAGCATGCGATTGAAAGGGATTTCTAAAAAAACACTCGCAAGCTTGGTGAGAGCTTGCGAGGGGGTGGGGTTTAAAGAGCTCATTTAATTCCTAATTACAATGTAAACGTTGAAAAGAGTTACTCGTGCGAGGGCCCACCAGAAATATCAGTTGGTTTTTTAAGGTCCCAAGGACTTTTATAGGTATTTTCATTGTCTAAGTTGAAATCTTCGGTATCTCGTTCTAGATTATTTTTGTTGGCCGTGTCAACTTGATTAGGCACATCGGTCGGATTGCCAATGTTAGCAGCATTTGGATTGGGTCGATTCGCGTTACCCTTGGGGCTATATCCAAGTAAGTTAGTCATCGCTTCTTCCACTAGTCTCATCATTCTTTCTTCTTCATCACCTACTTTGACTTTGTTATCTTTACTAGAAGGTTCTTTTTCCCATTTGTCTTTGATGCTTTTCATATCTCTGATGAGTTGGTCTATGTTTTCTGGTTTAAATAGTTTTTCTCTTTCTTTTCTTCGTTCGGGATTAGGATCCATGTTGTTTAGTGCGTTTAATTTATTTTTTAGCAAAAATTTTAAATTGTCTTTATCTTCTTTATTATTAGGATCGATAATTTTATCGAGTAATTGTTTGCATTCCTGTTGAAGTCTGCGCATCGTATCCAATTCGATGGCTTTACCTACCTCCAGTGCTGCGTCGAGAGTGGCCTGTAGTTCGGATGGAGTCAGTTTTTTAGAGTCAACGCCTTCAGGGTGATTTTTTACTAACATTTCTTTAGCAATTTGCACGACGAGGTCAAGTTCCACTTTTGGGATGTCATGCCCAACTTTCTCGATAAGCATATTTTCAAGCGATTTAGTGACATCTTCAATCGGTTGCGGTTGTTGAAATGGCATAAACACTCCTTCAAACAAAAATTCTACTTATGTATAAATTATAGCAAGCCAATATTAAGCGTTTCTTAACGGTTATTCACTTGGCTTCCTGGGGATTTATGCATTACAGTTGTCGCCTATGAATACGAATAAATCCATCATTTTACGAGTTGCTGTCCCAACGCCTTTGCGCCAGACATTTGATTATCTTGCACCTGCTGGCTGTAGTCCAGCGGCTTTGCAGGCTGGAATTCGGGTGCGGGTGCCTTTTGGACATCGTGAATTGGTGGGGGTGCTATTGGAGGTGGTGGCAGAGCCACAAATTGCCGCCTCTAAATTAAAGCAAGTTATTGAATTAATTGATATAAATCCAGTTATTCCGGCTGAGGTGTTGACGCTGTGCCTCTGGGCAGCCGATTATTATCATCATCCTATTGGCGATGTATTAGAAACGGCATTGCCGGTTTTATTACGTCAAGGCAAGCCTGCTGTGGCCAGCATTGAGCCTAATTGGTGTCTAACTGAACAAGGCCAAGTCATTGATTTGACAACATTAACCCGGGCGCGGCGGCAAGCAGATATTTTGATCTGGCTAAAATCACAGCCATCTGGTGTCACAGCCAAGCAGCTGAAAGAATATAAGGTGCCGCGCACCATCTTAACGGCGCTGTGTGAAAAAGGATTAGTAAAGGAAGCGTCTTTTCTCCCTTCTCCCGCTAGCGGGAGAAGGGTTGGGGATGAGGGTTGGGACGTGTCTCGTTCTGTAGAGAATAGGCGAGAAGTAAACACCCTCACCCCTACCCCTCTCCCGCAAGCGGGAGAGGGAATTTATCATCAAGACATGCTTGAGTTAAATGCCGCTCAACAAGTCGCACTCACCGCTATTCTTACTGCGCTGAATACTTTCCAAATTTTTTTGCTAGATGGTGTCACGGGCAGTGGCAAAACAGAAGTGTACTTACAATCGATCACCAAAATTTTAGCACAACAAAAACAAGTATTAGTGTTAGTGCCCGAAATTGGTTTAACACCACAAACAATTCAACGTTTTCGTGAACGTTTTTCTGTGCCGGTTGTTGCATTACATTCTGGTCTAAGTGATAAAGAACGGTTGAATGCTTGGCTTAGCGCAAAAGACGGTACAGCAAAAATTATCATTGGTACGCGCTCCGCCATTTTCACGCCATTTCAACATTTAGGTTTAATCATTGTTGATGAAGAACATGATGTATCGTTTAAGCAACAAGATGGTTTTCGTTATCATGCACGCGATTTAGCGATTATGATTGCGCAAGCGCAACAAATTCCAATTGTATTAGGTTCAGCAACGCCATCACTCGAAACATTAAGCCGCGCAAAACAAGGTCGCTATCAGCATTTGCATTTGCCAGAGCGTGCGGGTGTGGCGGAGCCGCCACGGTTTTGTGTGTTAGATATTCGTAACAAATATCTCGAAGAAGGGTTGTCCGAACCTTTATTACAAGCGATGCGCGAGCATTTGCAACAGGGCGATCAAGTGATGTTGTTTTTGAATCGCCGCGGTTATGCGCCCGTGATGATGTGTCATGCTTGTGGTTGGATGTCAAAATGCAAGCGTTGCGATGCACGCATGACATTTCATCATGAACCAAAACGATTACACTGTCATCACTGTGATGGACGTCGTCCAGTGCCAATTAAGTGTGATGATTGCGGTGTGAAAGATTTACAAATTATTGGGTTAGGTACGGAGCGTTTAGAAGAAGCGTTAAAAAAATATTTCCCTGCTGTATCGATTGCACGCATTGATCGTGATAGTACGCAACGCAAAGGCAGTATGGAAAATTTGCTGGATGGTGTGCAACGTGGTGATTATCAAATTTTAGTGGGTACGCAAATGCTCGCGAAAGGCCACCATTTTCCGAATGTCACATTGGTGGGAATCATCGATGCAGACAGCGGATTTTTTAGTTCGGATTTTCGTGCGATTGAACGCATGGGGCAGTTGGTTTTGCAAGTAGCTGGTCGTGCGGGACGCGTGTCTAAACCGGGGACGGTAGTGATTCAAACACATCATCCAGATCATCTCTTATTGCATCAATTGCTGCGCGATAGTTATCGTCAATTTGCGACAACCTTATTGGCTGAGCGCGAGCAAGCAGAGTTGCCGCCATTTGGGTATTTGGCACTGTTTCGGGCTGAGGTGCATCAAGCTGAGCAAGCGATGCATTTTCTGGAACAAATCAAAGGGTTAGCGACAAAATTAGGAGAATCTTTACCAATCTGGGGGCCGGTGTCGGCGCCCATGGCTAGGCGTGCAGGGAAATTTCGCGTACAACTACTGATCAGCTCAAAGCACAGACCGGTTTTGCAGCGTTGTTTAAAACGTTTATTGCCGGATATTGAAAAGCTAAAAAGCAAACAACAGGTGCGTTGGTCGTTGGATGTCGATCCGCTGGAAATGTTTTAAAGGATTATAAAAAAACGAGAGAGTGTGCGTATCATGTTGAGTCGTTTAAAAAAAGCTGCGTTTGGTGCGGTTGTTTTGTTTGTCAGTTCTGTGGAAGCTTATCGAGGTGCTGCAGATCAGAGAGTCAAACAGAATAGCAGTATGGAGTTTTTTGGGGCGCTTGCTGCAATTGCTGTGCCAGTCACGCTGGTTGCTATGGCGGAAAAAAACCGTATTTTGTTCTGGCTCAAAAGTTTTCGCTACGTTCGTGCTAAGCCTCAAATTCCGACGCCTATTGTTAACTCTCATGTTGTGAAGCAATCGATGTCGAACGCTACAACAAATAAGGGATCAACAGTAGATAAAACATGGATGACGACCACGATTCAATTAATACCAGAAAGATATTCGAGGTCGTTTTCAACTACTCAAACCCGTAACGAAAAGACTCGAGATATTCGTGAAGTTCTACGACAAAAACAAGAAAACAGAGAAAAAGCACAGGCTGCTGTAGCGGCTGCAAAATTAGCAGCACAACAAACAATAAAGCCAGTTCGTGCTACATCATCGACTTCGACTGTCTTAGCTTTAACTGCTATGTCGTCATCGACGGCTACTGCAATCGATGTTGCTATTAAGCCACGCAAACCATTACGTGCCTATATTGAAGCTATTTTCCATCATGCAAAAAAGCTGGTGGTTTTAAGGGGCTTGCCCTCGCATTCATCAGACTCTGTGCGGACAAAGCATTTGTTAGTGCTTTATCATTTGCATAAATACAATTTAGTTATTTTAGATTTAATGAAAGAATATCCATTACAACGCACTAATGTGTATGGCGAGATTGTGATTCCTTTGCGGACAGGCATGGCGCATTTTGCGAGCCAGGTTACAGCTGGGCAAACTAGCGCAGCTTTGCTCAAGGTGTATATGAGTCTCAATGACTTTGTTACAAAAAAAGGAAAAATGAATTTGAAGGACGTCATGGCTGCAATAGATGCCAATTGTCTTTTGTTAAGTGAGACAGCTCTTTTTGATATTACCAAGAAGTCTATTGAAGTGGAGTTCGCGGCCAATACAAAACAAAATTATGATGATTTCCAAAATAAATTTTTCGCTGAGCTGCTACAGCGCGCACAAGACGTTAAGCAATCAACCCAAGGAGAATTTTCTTCGGAAGATAAGCGTAATGCCTTGAGTATGTTGGTGATGATGAGTTTAGAAAAACTACCTTCACATCGGTTGCCGCAAATGAGAGCGGAGCCAAAAACGTTCGCGCGCGGTGTGGTCAGGTTAATAGAAAAAATCCGTGATGTGCGTAATCGTGTTTCGCACGATGTTGACGATGTCAGTGTCACAGCATTCAATCCGTTGTATCGACAGCTACTTCGACAGTCACATGTGAGTAAGCCTCACTCGAATCATTTATTTACTATGGCAGGTCAATCAAATGGTGTTGTATCATCATCACCGGCGGTTCAGGTAGACAATAATCCATTTGTACCTAAATTTGCATTAAAGCCTTAAAAATCCAACAAAAATGCTGTTGACCTCCACAAAAACTTTGTTATACTGGCGCCTCTAAAAAATGCCGGGATGGCGGAACTGGTAGACGCGCCGGACTCAAAATCCGGTGGTGGCAACACCGTGTCGGTTCGATTCCGACTCTCGGTAGTGTTTTTTAGGTTATTTTCTCTTGTTTCCACTCTCTAATCTGATTATTTTTGTTTCATCGATGCGGCGATTGTTCTCCGCTACTAACTGCTTAAACACGAGGACCTCTTTGTATGCCTCATTATTTGCTTGGGTAATTTCTTGTGATTTTTCAAATTGGTCTTTGTATACGGCTTGTGTTTCTTTACCTCTGAATAACGATTTTCTGCTCTGACTTGTCGAGAGTTGAGATTGAATGGATTCAAAAGTTTTTTGCTGATCAGCCTCTGTCTTGCAGTTCGCTAGTGTCTCTTTAATATTTTGTAAGCCTGAGGGAAGCATATCATCCAAATGAAGGCGTGCTTGCAAAGAGCTAGTAGAAACGATAGTACCGATGTTTTTCACAAAATTTAATTTTGCATTGCGTGTTTGGGCTTGATGTAAATTGAATACCATATCAGTGGCTTTATCAGCATCTGCTGTACTTCTGTAGTCAAAATGTGTTCGTTTATTTCGTAGAGCATCATTTGGGTTAATGAACAGCTTGGCCTTATCTAAGATTTCTTCATAAGTATCAAAAAACTTTTTTAAAACTTCTTCTCGAATGTATAAAGCGAATGTCTCTTTTTCTAGAGGACCAATTGTTGTTTGTGCAGATTCAAGATGAAGATCAATATCGGTGATAAAATTACTTATGCCAGATTTTTCAAACATTTTGCCGAGTTTTTTCCAGAGATTTTCTAGAATGGGCTCGACCACGGCAGCATACCGATCGGATTTCTTCATGCCTCGGTCCATACTAGTGTTCTGAAGATCTTGATCTAAATCTTGCATAGCGCATTTGCATGCAGCATCGATGTCAGCGAGAATCTTGTCGCGTGCACTCTTAAAATTTCTAAACATGATTGTTCCACCATCGGTTTTTAAGGACAGTCTCTGGTATTATTAATAAACATTTATTATAAAAAGAGCAAGTTTTAATCCCGTGTGCGGCAAGTATTTTTTATTAGCGTTAGGTTTTAGGGGTCGGTATACTTGTCCAGCCATGCCCCGGTGGCACAGTGGATAGCGCGGCCCCCTCCTAAGGGGCAGGTCGCCGGTTCGATTCCGGCCCGGGGCGCCAAATAAATCATAAAATCAGTAAATTACAAAATTCAAAGTTTAGCAACCCTCTAGTTTTTTCTGTTCGGGGCCTCCATGGGGGCCTCCAAATTAATTATTACAATCAAATTATTACAATAACTCAGCCGGCTTTGTATTAGTTATCCTGTCTCTTTAATAGCCACGGCTGGTGTATAATTGATATAGCAAATTCATTCAGAGGACCCTTGTAATGAGCAGAAGTACAAGATCAAAATTCTCCATAAAAGAAATTAAAACTCCTGGATCTACTGGGACACCAGAGCATTTTAATGATTCGTGGGATGAATTTACAGAAAACCAGGAGGGCAAGGCTCAAAAGAGCGATGAGAGTTTATCCATTGTTATGCTTGCTGAAACTCAGCAATGGAGTGTAATAAAAGAGAGGCTTGCTAAGAATCAGATAACATCTGAAATGATCGCAGCTCAGGGCAGTGAAGGTGACAATGTATTAGTTATTTTAGCAAGTGATGAGCAGTGGGATATTATAAAAGAAATTGTTGCCAAGAAATTAGTTACAGCTGAAATGATTGCTGCGCAAGGAGTGAATGGAGCATATTTAGGTCCAACAGCATTAGCTTGGCTAGCTAGTGAAAGACAATGGGACATAATTGATAAGTTGCTTGTCCAAGATCTTATTACACCGCAAGCCCTCGCAGCTCAGCGGAAGAGAGATGCGGTTGTTCGTCAGTCGGCTCTATTCTGGTTGGTAGAGGGAGAGCAATGGGCGTTGATAAGTAGCATGTTAGCCAAGGGGTTAATTACTTCCCAAGCACTCATTGCCCGCTCTCAAGATGGATTGGTTACGGGTGACAGTGCATTATCACTGTTAATAGAAATGCGAAGGCTAGATCTATTAAATGAAATGGTGGTTAAAGGAGTTGTTACTAACGAACTTATTAAGGAGAGTATAATCGAGCAGTTGAAGAAATCTTCTGGTGCTACTCAACTTAAAGACACATTACCATTAATTCAGCTTTTAGTGGAAAAAGAAGAGATGTTTCAAAATAAAATCGCACACCTTATGAAGTATATCGTTCAATCTAATAATCCCCAGCTTACAATTGAAAAAAAACGAGATATTACGCAGCATTTTTTGCAAGAAGAAATGAAACATGCAAAAACTCCGGATAGAGCAATAGAAGTAATGACATTCTGTTCCGACAGCAATACACCCGAGCCAATTAAAGAATTATTTATAACGAAGGGGTATTTTTCGAGTAATGTAGAGCCATGGAAAGTTTTTCAAAAATCAATTGTGGAAGAGTGTAATTCAAGATTGCCTGATCTCATCAGGGATCAAGAAAATGCTAAGGGAGCAAGTTCATCAAGTAAGGTGGTGAAAAAATAAGCTCGGATGAGATGTAAACATCCGAGCTTTCTGCTACAGTTTTAACAGTTTAACACCACATCACTTTCACTTTATCCCATCCAAAAATTCCAACCTTGCTAACAACATAAGCTTCACCCGTCTTTAGTTTTTGCTTGATAGATTCAGGATGAACTATATAAAAAAACGATGCGTGTCAAAAAACGATGCGTGTCAGGCCTGGGTTCTGGGGTTTTATAAGAACCCCAAAAAACGATGCGTGTCAGGCCTGACACTAATGGCAAAATTTTGCTCACCGCGGAAGCCGATAAAGATACGGCTATCAACGCGTTTAATAATGGTTCGTAGCACTATCGAAATCGATGAGCAAATAGAGTTATTAAATGGCTATGAGTCTTCGGAGTCAATTGTTGACTCGCTTAAACAGAAAAAGAAATTATTATTTTTGCTATCTGAAGATGAGTATAAAGAGCCTGTGTCAAATTGGGCTGAGAATATGTATGATGCGACAAAATTAGATGAGTGTTTTTATTTTAGCATTGCAAAATGCCCACTTCCTTTTGTGGAAGATATGTAATAACACAATAAATATATTACAAAATCAGTTTAATGAGGATTTTTATATGCAATTAAGATTATTAGCTCCCCCTAAAAATTCTAAAGAGGCTATTGAGAGTCGACGTAATCCTTGTTATGGATTTGCAGTATTAGCAGACATCCAAGACGCGGGTAAGGAACCATTAATTTCATTGCTTACCGAAATTCGGAATGCGGTAGTAAAAATCGTTGATCCTAATAGAACGGCGGATCAGCATTGTGTACGTTCACCGCAATATATAAAACAAAAATTTTTTCACGCCGCCGTATTTGGCATGCAGCCATTGCTAGACAAGGATCCGTATGTGTCGCTGTATGCTAACAAACACGGGTTATTAAATAGTGAGCGAATGAAGAAGATGTGCGAGATATTGCACGTCCATTTAGTAGAGCAAGAGCCCTGTTTAGAGCCAGTTAAATGTGAATTAATGAGCGATGGTACTATTCTAGCGCGATTTGCCTATAAGACAAAGAATAAGCAAGATGGCGCACCCTTGCTGTCTTTAGTGACTCAATTAGACCCGGAAAAACAATTTTCAAAATGGGATTCCAATAATCAGGCGCGCTATACAACTGTAGCAATAGCCATCTGTGTAATTGACAAAGATAACATGAGTGCTGAGAAATTAGCAGCAATACAAATACAATTAGACCTATCATCACAATCTCTCGAAAAGCTTGGTGCGCTTAGCATGAATCAATTTTATATGGTTAACGCATATGATAAGCGCACGTTATCGCTGAAGCATATGACTATGTATGCAAGTGTAACTGCTGAAAATGCCAACAAAGTTTGCGGTAAAATATAAAAATAAATTGATATGACATAGTTAGGTTTTAACGCAATACTCAGTCTACTCAACAAATATGTGCATCCTGTTTTCGCCACACAATTGTCGGAAAAACCTAATTTGGGTAGCTAAAAACGATGCGTGTCAGGCCTGGGTTCTGGGGTTTTATAAGAACCCCAGAACCCAGGCCTGACACTAATGGCACTAATGGCATTAATTCGAAAATCATGTGAGTTGTATCATTACGATATAGCGTCTTAAGTTCAGCGCTAACAAGTTGTTACCCTACCTGAGCCGCTTATCGAAACTATGCCTTGCATCTTTGCTAATTCATCAATATGGGTGATGTCTGCGGGTTGAGAGAGCTTTATGCTAAAAAAACCAAATGTACTATATGACACGTCTAGCTTTGTTTTCGATCGCCAGGATTCTGCAAAGTCAGTCATGGCTTGTTCTGTAAGAGGAGGGTTTGTAAAATGACAAGAGACGGTGGCAGCTGACTCTCTCTGAAAGAGCTCGAGTATTCCTTTTCGGTTGTATTCAGCAGGGCGAGGAATGATACTATGCACAAAAGGCAGATTATAGGCCCCCCTTACTTGATCTGCTGTTAGATACACTAGCCATCCCGAACGTGATCGTTCTAAAAGCTTAAAGCCTAAGCTTTTCATACGGTCATCGGCATCAAGTGGCATATGCGGGATGACCAGCTCAAAATGCCCGCCATCAGGAGGTACTTCAAAGGACAACTTTTCTTTGGAGGGTATTTTGCTAATCCATTCTATTAGAATCCGATTATTTCTTAAGACCTCAAAGTCAACTAAGGTAATTTCTGCAACCATATATGTTTTGGTGTCTTCTTCTATGCAAGATAATGGATGTTCGAGAATCTCTTTACATTTTTTACGATCATCATCATTGTCAGTCGGTGACCGATATATTTTTACTCGTACTGTTTCAGCCTTTGGTTCTGATAGCTTACGTTCTTCAAACAAAGTACCTGAGGACGACATGAGTTTTACCTTATTTATTTTTATTTAAGATTTTAGAATCCTAGCACATCATCGGTCTCATACTTCAACCTTGAATGTCTTAGCAATTTTGATAAGGCTAATAGTTGCAATATAAACGATGCGTGTCAGGCCTGGGTTCTGGGGTTTTATAAGAACCCCAGAACCCAGGCCTGACACTAATGGCACTGTCCTGCGGCTGGGGAGCGCCACAATGGCTTAACGCCGCCGTAGCGGCTATCGCGGGCTTCTCGCCATCGGCGTTCCGCCTATCCATGGCTCGTCGCTTTCGCCCGCCGCAGCAATAGCGGCAGGGTTATTAAAGAAAGCTACAGGATTACACACCGATTCTTGGCATGATTGTCTGGCTGTTGCATAACACATTGCAACGTTGCTGTTTTTGCTCGCGCATAGTTTTGTAAAAAAATCCCTGTAGTTCATCATCTCCGCGTCGGGGCAGAACCAACCCTCTCCCGAGCCGGCCCCGTATATATCTAAGAAATAAGACACACCCAGCCCAGATAAAGAATTAGGAGGAATACCGGCAACAGAATTTAATGAAGAGTCGGGCATCTGTTT
>JABDGK010000007.1:0-909 GCA_013286085.1 Gammaproteobacteria bacterium
TTACGGGCCCGTAATAAACAACAGCAGCAAAGACGACGGGTTTGCCCGCTTTTTTCTCGCTAGCGCTGTCTTTTTCAGTGCTAAGAGTCCCTTCCAACACCACTTGAAAATGTTCAACCCCCGGAATTTCTTTGGTGCTTACCGTAGCATGCAAATCATTGAGCTTTTCTAAAGTGGTGGTAAATGTTGGATGAACTTGGACGTATTGCGCGCTATCATTATCGACAGAAATTCGATGTCTGTGACAAAGTTGTATTAGAACCTCATTCAGACAAAGCTGTTTTTCATCTAAATGAATGTGAACTTTTTTAGTATCAATCGTGGTAGAGTCAAACCAGGTAAGCCGATAATCTGGATCAGGCAACAAGGCGCTTTCTTGACCTAAATTTTTATTGATCGATCTTGTGTCTGACATAGTTTTAAGTACCTGGTTTTTAATTAGCAACGATTATACACATTGTAACAATGAATGCACGGGGTGTCTTGCAGTGAAAATTTATTCATGCCCGTGTGTCAAAAAAAAAGTGTCACGTATTCACATATAACATGTTATATGTGAATACGTGACACTTTTTTCTCTATAACTTAAGGACGAAACTTTTTAATTGCTTCAAATTCTTCTACAGCTATCCGCAATGCGAATTCCCTATCACGCTCATACTGAGATTTTTTCGCGCTATTTTCTGGTCTTGCATAAGAGCTAATCCAATCAGCTGTCGTATCTTTTGAAACTGATTTGCCCTTCTCTGTTACTCGCTTAGAAAATTGGGCTAACAGATTAGCTTGCGCATAAACAGCTTTTTGTTGCTTGTCCTTAACAAGATATAGAGGCTATTCGTAGAGAGTTGACAGGTTATACTGATACGAGTTCAGCTCAGAAACCTGTAGTGGTACCCCCTCATCAATATG
>JABDGK010000007.1:919-65146 GCA_013286085.1 Gammaproteobacteria bacterium
CTGTTACTGTTGTCACAATAGGCTTACTCGCTGGAATACCTGTACCTACTTTTACTACTGGCAACACCACAGGATGTTGAACAGCAAGTGCTGGGCGGCGCGCTAATAACAATGGGTTGGCAGCTGCACTTAAAATCCGCGCAGGAGCATTAGGTGCCGGAAGGTTGGAGACAAATTCCCCTGGATATAAGCGTTGTACTTCTTGCAAACTTTTAGCTACTGCACTGATCCCGCAAGTATTGTTACCCATTGCATAATCATAATCACGCTGGAATATTGGTTTGGCTTGCCCTTTCACCATGTGATAAATATTTCCATACCAATGGATATTGTTTTGGCTTAATGAAGCAATCACATATTGATGAGGGGGTACCACTACAGGTTTCTGAGCTGAACTCGTATCAGTATAACCTGTCAACTCTCTACGAATAGCCTCTATATCTTGTTGATCCAAAGGACCGCCACCTCGTCGCACGACTTCACAATGACCGACAGCAACTGGTAACGTAGCGCAGTCCAACAATGCACTGACAGCCTCCGCATCCAGCATCTCTCCATGCGCTCTTCCTGCGCGTAGCTTTTGAATGTATGTTTCGCCTCTGGCGCTTTCACGTGCAAAACGAATTTTATTGTGATTACTTGAATTGAGGTCTTGCTGTTGAGCAAAAACAAAAAGCTCCTGAGCTAAAACAACAGGCGTCTTTACATTTTGATTGAGTTCATTTATCGCTTGCCCAACACGCTGTTCAAACGCTTGTTGAATAGCCGGCGTAAAATACGTGTTTGAAATTTCAGATTCATATTCGATAGAAAATTGACGTAATGCATTAAATAAGGGATTAACAGCAGCATGATTAGCAACTCGAACTTGCCCTGGTAAAAGAGGTGGCATAATACCGGTCGCCCGTGCAATCAATTCTTGAATATAGGTATCAATATTTCGGATCCGAATATCCGTTGATTTAAAAGCCATAATTAAAACCCTCATTCTTTCTTTCTGCTGATATATTAAGTACCGATATACTTTATATTGATAGTATAATGAACAACCCTTAAGAGAATATTAAGCAAAAAACTAAGGCGCACCTATTAACCTGCTTATTACTTATTGATTATACTATATTTATATAGCATCACTCTTCAGAAAAACAAGCAAATCAGACTTGGCTCAAGGATTTATAATAGGTCCAAGGGTCGCATCTTATCATACACCCACTTTGATGTATGATGAGAAAGGGGTTCAGCATAGCTTTTATCGTATTAAAAATGGGTAAAGAATTTTTAAATTGGGGCATTTATGAAAAAAGAGTTAACAAATAAATCTGAAATGAAATTAGTTGGTTTAACCGCTCGCACTAATAATAAAAATGAGATGAACTCTCACACATCTAAAATTGGCGAATTAGCCGGCCGTTTCTGGGGTCAGAACGTTGCCGGTCAGATTGCAAATAGAAAAAATCCTGGTGTGACTTTATCTGTTTATACTGAATATGACAGTAATGAGCATGGTGACTACACCTATTTTATTGGTGAAGAAGTTAGTTCATTTGAAAACATTCCGACAGGATTACTGCAATTAACCATTCCGGCAGCTCAATATCTAAAATTTACAACACCACCAGGAAAAATGCCGGAGGTAGTTATTAATGCTTGGCAGCAGATTTGGGAAATGTCAGCGAATAATTTAGGTGGCGAGAGAGCTTATGTTGCTGACCTTGAGGTTTACGATCAACGCGCAAGTGACCCTGCTAACACGAGCTTAGATATTTATATTGGGATTAAATAATGATGCAAATTCCTATTTATCACAGTTAATGAAGAGGTTTGTATCACATGTCTACATATCTAGGCGAATGTTATTGCGGTGTCATTAAGTTTTATTGTGATGGCGATCCCTTTTTTACCCAATATTGTCACTGCAACAAATGCCGTGAAGTAGCTGCACCTTCAAAGCGCGATACTGATAAATTAGGTTATGCGTGGACAGCAGGATATTTAACACCCAGTTTTAATATAACATCAGGGATTGATAACCTTCTGGAGATAAGTAGGAACAATGCGAAACTGTTTCTTTGTAAATCATGCTACAGCCTTATTTATGGTATTTCTATTGATCCAACGAAACAAGAAGGTATTGGTGTTAATGCAAATAACTTTTATTTTACAGGTTCAATGCCAGAATCTTTTAAACCTGTTAGGCATATTTGGTATATAAATAAAATTGTTAACTTTAATGATGAATTACCAAAATTTAAAGATGCTCCCAAAGAACAATTTGGTTCAGGTGAGCTTTGGAATTATGATGATTCAAAATAATACTCTAAAAATACACCTTGCTCTCAAATATAGGATCGTTTATGCAAACCTTAAATTCTAAAAATCAATATGCATCTTTTTATATACCTCTACTGTATCTGGGTGTGTTTTTTGCAGCAGCCGTCATTGGAGCAGATATCCTGACTTATAAGTTAATCAGCGTTTTCGGATTGACAGCCTCAGCTGCCTTGATTTTTTTTCCGTTAACGTATGCCATTGGAGATATTACGGCAGAAGTTTATGGCCGACCGATCGCCATGCGCATGGTCTTCATTTCGATCTGCGCTGAATTTTATGTTGATACCATTTTATCTTTGGTGAGTCATGTAAATTCTCCGGCTGCTATGGATCTTGCGCCAGCATTTACTACGGTCTTAAAGCCTTTGCAAGAAATTTTCTGGGGTAACCTTATCGCACTTATCATCAGTGCTGTGATGAATGTGATGGTGATGAGTAAATTAAAATTGATTTACAAAGGTCACTACTTTGTGACCCGCAGTCTCATCGCAACTTTTTCAAGTGAAATCGTGTATATCATTATCGCTTACTCGATTTGGTTTGTTGGGAAAATTCCTCTCAACACGCTGTGTACTATGATGATTATTTCAATGTCGTTCAAAGTGATTTTTGCATTAGTTGTTGCATATCCCGCCGTACTCATTACCCGATACATTGAAAAACAGCAACCCCACCTGCATGTGGCGAAGAATTATTAGCTCTATGGGAATAAGTGCGGAGGACTTTCTCCGCACAATTCAATCCGTTGCTATACTATCGGGTCACTCTGGTGACGGAAGGAACAGCCATTAACGTATGATGTCTATGCCCATGATGACCATGAGTCGTTCTCCATCCTGTTTTGTTACCATGACTCCATCCCGCTGGTATTTTACCGTGACTCTCTAACCCAGGTGGCAATCCCCTACTCTCCAATCCTGGAGGCATTGCTCCGCCTGTTACTGGGCCGAAATCCCCATGAGGAGCTGCTATAGCAGTCCCCGCAATCAAAACCACAACCCCCACGAACCACGTAATTAAGATTTTCATAATCCCCCCCCCCTAGAAACGCCGATTCTTACCAGCATTCTTCATGCGAAGGAATCCAGTACCCATACCTGTCATGATGACCTCGAACCCATGCACATTGCTCGTATTCTTCTTCAGGAGGGCCATAATAAGCAGGGCCTCGGCCGGAATAATATCCTCCATTATTGTATAACGGTGCGGTTAGCATCACAGCACCCAACGCCGCTGCCGCCCCTATTACCGCTGCATCGCCACCACCATGACCATGATGATGAGATGCGATAGAATCCATAGGGAGCATCGCAAGGCTGACTGCACAAACGAACGCTGACAACTCTTTCAAAAATAAGGTATTCATAAGACCTCGCCCGATGGGTAATATGCATTCCACCTTTTTAGTATCCGTACTTATAGTCTACTACTAATTGCTCATACTTTGTAAAATTGCCTATATTTTAGTTGATTCTTCAGGCAATTCGGTGGGTATTGCATGGCTACACGCATATCACTACATCACCACCTAACTTCCGCTTGCTATGAACATCCAAATAGAAAGACTTAACGGAAGAATAAAACCCACTACACTTACCCACATGGGGATCAATTTTCCTGAAATAATAATTTCAATTTTTAAAAATAATCGCACCAAATGCATAAAGGCAACAAATCCAAAAACAATTCCTGCTACAACTAAAGCAATACTTGTGTTCATCGATAAATCCTCTTCGTTTACGTGAGCCATTCAAATAGAAATTTTCCAAATATCGGCTGGATTAGTAAGATTCATATAACTGCAGTGCAAGTAATGACAAAATACAATAAGTTAAAAAAAACCAAAATCCAATTTGTAAATGCGCTTGCATACCAGCTAACACATCCACATTCACCGTGTAACCCATCATCGTTATGTTTTTAACATTTTCTGTTTGACTTGCCCCAGTAGAAAGATACGCAAGCAAAACAGCCACGACAAACACATCACACATTGACCATTTACCAATTGACTTAATAAACACAAAAATCTTTCTACGAGTCTCTGGTTTTTTATTGAAAAAAATGCAGGTAATTAATAATCCTTTTACTAGGGGAACAAGAACACTGAATAAAAGAATCATACTAGCAACGAAAAAATATTTTTTGTTCCAAAGGTCCTGTACTGTTTTCAATATCGAACGAGTTTTATCAAAAATTTTTAATGGCATCTGACGATGCTCAGTGCCTTTTACATTGGGCATGCCAAGAAAACCCGATTCGACATGCGGAATTTTTGCATTGATTGATCCCGTAGTGGAAACGGTCAGCATAGACAAATATATTCCAGGAAATAAAAAGAAAAATGACAAGATAGAAATTGAAAAAGCTAATTTATTTCTCAAACTTAATTTTTGAATTTTAGTTACTTGAGGAAGTACTTGTGAAGTCACTGTTAGCTTCTCTCGATTAAGACACAATAGAATCAAGGCGTGACAGTGGCTTGCCAATGCCCTGGATGTAAAACTAAGCATATCTCTAAAAACTAAAAACGTAGAATAACAAATTGTAACAGTGCGGTATATTAAAAATTCAGTAGATTTAAACGGTTATGCTTTAAAATTTTTATATCATCAGAACATGGAGTAAAATTGATTAATAAGAGAAAGTTTTTATTTTAAATGAACATTAATAATAAGGAGATTGCAATGAACACTAACTTTAAATATGTTTTAACGGGTCTGCTTGTCGTTGCAGTGAGCTCATCTTTTTTGACTGGATGCAATACGGTGCGCGGGGTTGGTAAAGATATCCAGGCAGTTGCAACCCCTGATAATTCAACATCATCAGAAACCACGGTGAAAACAACTAGAGTGGTCAGCACACCGGATTAAAAACTAATTGGTCAACATAATATCGACTTGCGAACTAACGATGTGCTATAGATTTCGTCCTAAAATAACCCAATATATATGACGAACATCCTCAAACTGCAGGGGCTTTATAATTCGAAATGTCACATTCAAATTATGCGTAGCGAGTTTTTCTCGAGTAGTATATTCACCCGTCAACATGAATACTTTAACATTGTCAAAGTCAGAATCAGAACGCAATTTTGACAAAAATTCAATGCCACCCATTTTAGGCATATTGGTATCTAGAATAATAGCATGCGGAAGAGGCATTATTTTTTCAGCGCCATGACTACCATAAAGTTTATCTAAGGCCTCCACTCCATTTTTGGCAATATGAAAATCAATAGGTACATCCAGGAGTTGAAATTGTCGCAGCACGTCCTGAATATCAATAATGTCGTCTTCTATTATTAAAATAGAAATCGGAGCATCCACTGGTTTTATTGCCATGTCAGCATACCTTTATATTTTTTTAAATGTCGCGTAAAACACGCTCCCCTTGCCAAAAAGACTTGTAACACCGACTTCTCCGCCCTGCATCTCAACAATGCGCTTAACTAATGCCAAGCCAAGCCCAATGCCTCCATATTTTTTTGTTGTACTTGCATCAAGCTGTTGGAAGAGACCAAAAAGTTTATTTATATCTTCAGGTTTTATTCCAATGCCATTATCTTCTACTTCCAAACGAAATGTAGTCGCTGATTCGGATTTAATACGGATGATAATGTAGCCTGGTTCAGTTGTGAATTTAATTGCATTGGACAAATAATTCTTGAGAACTTGTGTAAAATGAAATGGATCAATATAAACAGTTGGAAAATTTTTTTCGATATCGCTGGTTATCTGTATATTTTTACTAATAGCAGCTGATTTTACTATATCAACTATTGAAAAAATTAATTTTGATACATCGGTTTTTTCAGCAGTAAATGTCACACGATAAGAATCCATTTCAGTTATATTGATTACATTCGTAATGAGTTCAAGTAACTGCGCTGAGCTACTTAATATATTATTTAAAGCCGATTTTTGATCTTCATTAATAGAACCCAACGTTCCATCAAAAAGTAAATTGGTGAATCCCATAATCACATTAAGTGGCGTACGTAGCTCATGTGAAACATTCTCTAACAGTTCATTTTTTAAGTAGTATTGCTCCGCAGCAATTCGATTTTTTTCTTCAAGATCACGATTGCGCTTGATTTGTTTTTCTAGCTGACATTTATTGACGTTGTTAATAATGGATGTAATTAGAAGACGTGAATTTAATTCATTTTTTACTATATAATCACTCACACCTTCTTTTATTGCAGTAGCAGCGATATTTTCATTACCCCGCCCTGTTAACATAATTATCGCTAAGGGTTCGGTATTCTTGCGTCGAATAGCGCGTGCAATATGAATACCATCCATATCAGGCAATTGATAATCTAATAGGATGCAATCGACAGCCTCTTCTTCAGCAAGTTGAATGCCTTTTGACGAGCTGTCTGCTTCTAGAACTTCTGCTAAAAAATCGGTATTTTTTTCCAGTATATGTCGATAATTCATGCGATCAAATTTATCATCATCAATAATCAAAATTTTTAATTTATCCACGCTTATAATTCCATTAAAAATACAGTCGGTTAATGATTTTGCTTCACTTAAGCTCAATCTTTCTCGGGATATTTCGGCCAAGTAAAATAAAATACCGTGCCCTCTCCTTTTTTCGAATCTACAGTAATTTTTCCGCCTTGTGATTCAATAATTTTTTTGACAATGCTTAAACCAATTCCAGTACTTTCTAGCTCATCTTTGGATTTTAATGTCTGAAAAATTTGAAATATTTTTTCATGATACTCGGGTTCTATGCCAGGACCATCATCTTTTACCGAAAACAGATAAAACTCACCCAAAGATTGTACATCGATCTCAATATTTCCTGTGACTCGATGATGATGTTTAAGGCCATTGCTAATGAGATTAGAAAAAACCTGACTGAGTGGAATATCATCAGTCTGCAGAGTTGGTAAATTATCAGAATATCGAATATGAAAATTTCTTGATGGATTAAGACTATCAATGACTTCCTGCACTAGTTTTTTTGTATCAACAGTGTGAATCTGCAATCCCATGCGACCTACTCGGGAGTATTGCAATATTCCATTAATTAAATTAGACATACGATTAACACGCTGTCGTAATAAAGCCAGATTTTTTTTAGACGTGTCCTCCAGCGTATCAGCGCTATCTTCTTCAATCCAGCTAGCTAATCTTTCTATTGCACGTAATGGTGCCTTTAAATCATGGGAAGCAATATAGGCAAATTCTTCCAATTCTTTATTATTTTTAATGAGCTGCTCTTCTAGTTGTATCTGTTTAGTAATATCTTTGGAGATTAATACATACCCAAGAGGGCGACCCTCCTCATCACAGCGTAAGCTAATAACAGCAGAAGCAGTAAAATGTGACCCATCCTTTCTAATACGTTCAAAGATCCCTTCCGCTTTTCCTTCTTGCAAAGCGATCTCAAAAATCTTTTGGGCTATCCCTGATTGAATGTCTTTTGGCGTAGATATAATCCATATATTCTCTTTTTCTACCACTTCATCTGCACTATAACCATAGTTACGGACAGCACCTTCATTCCAAAGTAAAATAACGCCTTCAAGATTTGTTGCGATAATGGCGTATTCAATTGAGCCTTCTAAAATACTTTGTAATTGGTTTTTAGAAAATCGCTCAATCTCCGTTTTGCTTTTCTGAATTTCTAAAGAGAGAGTACGATTTGATAATTGGGCACTAATTTTTTTTTGTTCTTCAAGTGAACTTTCTAAGGAACAACTCGATTTTTCTAGTTCATTAATCATCGTATTAAACGAAACAGCTAATTGGCCAATTTCATCATGGGAAGAAACAATAACACGTTCACTGAAATCAAATTTACCGATTTTTTTTGCTACTTTATTCATCGCATTAATATTTCTGGAAATTTCAAGACTAATCATTATCGTCAAAAAAATACCGGTAAATTCGACAGTGACTGCCAAACTAATTAGAAGCTTAAAAATTATATTTTCTAGCCAGCGCGAGGCTTCGCCTAGCGTATACGAGAACTCATCCTCTACTGCCGTTAATTCTGTATTTAAGTTATCAATACGGCTCAACTGTGTTTCAATTTCACTGGCTGTTACGTGATGAGTGGATATGGATAAATACAACTGCTTACCTTGCTGAAGAAATTCATTCATCAAGCTATCGCCTTGCGTCCAAATTTTAATAGCTTTATCAATATAATAAATGCGGTTAAATGTTGAAAAAAACCAAATAATCCCATCAATATCATCGGGATGAATTCTCCCGCCCAAAAATCCTTGCCGGGCTCCGTCATAATCCATTGGGTTTTTGATTAAAGCTAAGCGAGCTTGGTGATCACTCAATGGTACTTTCAAAAAATGTAGGTACAGTTGATAGTCTTGTTCATCGCGAGTATAGGCATATTTAATCAAGTAATAGGCGGAATCTTTCTGTGCTTTGGACCATAAACCTTCGCCACCGACATAGGCACGAACGGCTGAGAATATTTTAATTGTAAAACTTAACGCGACTAATTCTGTGGTAATTAAAACCGCCATGATGGCCATAATAATAAATAGCTTTTTAGCAATAGAAATATCGCGGAATCGTAACATGGGGAAAGTGATATCCTATCATCATGGCTATCTATCAATTTTACTGTAAATAATTTAACAATTCATTAAAAATGGCCGCGCCTCGCAGGACTCCTGGGATTTATATAAATCAAATTACTACTGCAAACTTCCTTAAGAGCAATATTTGAACAAATACTAACTGTTCAAATACTCGACCCTGGCTAATTAATAACAACTCTATTGCAAAAATAAACACTTCTCTGTAAATTGCTAACTTTTGAATTTTAATTAAGTAAGAAGGTAAACTTATGGGCAATAACAGAGCAACCAAACGTAATGTTATAAAAGCAGTTGGCTATGCCACAGCTATGTTAGCTGTTGATTATTTGTTAAGCGGGAGTAACGAAGAGTCTCACCATCACCATCATGAACACCACAACAGCACGGCAACTGTACTGTGGAATATTGCCTGCTTGATGGTAACAGAAGCTACATGCACCGGTGTTCGTTTTCTTGCATCAGGCGTAAGCAACAATAATGCATATGTCGCTGGCGCAGTAGATTTTGCGGGTTATGCTTTATTGTCTAAAAGAGGATGGTTTTCAATCGCTGGTCGTGGTATCGCCGCAGCAACAACTGCTTTAGGCATTAATAGTGCAGAAGATAAACTTGCTCCGCCTAACGATGGCACCCCTTCAACGCCAAAATTTAAGTAAAAAACAGCTAGTGCCAAACATATCATGCTCCACTCCCGTCGTACCGCGGCTTGTCCGCGGTATCCTGTAGAAATGTCTCTGTGCTTTGATCGAGAACAGGGTTTTTTAGTGTTATAAGTATGCTATCATTTTCGCCATAACTTAATACCTAAGCCAGAAATAAACACCTGTATGCTATATGTAAATAATAAAAAATCACGCGGCATTTCCCTCAAAGTCATGCTGTCCTCATCCATCGGGACCATCCTCGAATGGTATGATTTCTCGCTTTTTGCTTTTTTAACGCCATTGCTCGCCAGTAATTTTTTTCCGCAGGAAAATAAAACCACAGGCATCATATATACCTATGCCATCTTTGCCATCGGATTTTTAGCGCGACCCATCGGTGCTGCCTTGTTTGGACACATAGGCGATCGCATTGGCCGCAAGCGCACGTTGATTTATTCCATTGTATTGATGACGCTGCCAACTTTTTTAATTGGTGTATTGCCCACGTATAAAGACATCGGCATCTATGCACCAATCCTGTTGATCTTGCTGCGACTCTTTCAGGGTTTATCCGCTGGCGGAGAATCAACGGGTGCGGTTTTATTTGTGATGGAAAATGACAGCTTCAAATATCGCGGCATGATAGGCGGCATCTTATGGGGTGTAGTCGGCATCGGCATGCTGCTCGGCTCACTGGCCGCAACTATGGTAACTGCTTTTCCAGAATATCCCTGGGCCTGGCGCGTGCCATTTATTCTAGGAATTTTTACTGGCCTCATCGGCTACTTTCTACGTCGACGCACTCCCGAACCTCTACAATTTCAAAAAGCGCAGGCGACTGGCATGCTGGTTAAATTCCCACTTTATAGTGGGATAAAAAAATATAAAATCGAATTGCTCCGCATCATAGGCATTTATACCTTAAGTGCTTTAATCACTTATCTGGTCTTTGTTTTCATGGTAGGCTTTGCGGAAAATACCTTAGGCTTTCCATTACATCAGGTGAGCTCTCTCAGTACTTTTGCACTGGCGGGCGCAACATGTCTCATGCCGCTAGGTGGCTATCTCTCAGATTTGATTGGACGTAAACGTTGTCTGCGCTGGTCGGCTATTTGTGTTTTGGTTCTGAGTTATCCTTTATTTGTTTCAATATCGCATGGCTCATTACCTAACCTGGTGTTGACAGAAATTATTTTTGTATTATTGGCATCTTGTTACCAAGGTACGATCAACGCCGCAGTGATGGAAATGCTCCCGACACCCGTGCGTTATAGCTTAATGGCGGTTGGGTATAACGTTGCTTATTCCTTATTTGGCGGCACAGCACCGATTGTGGCGACATACCTGGTGAAAATCAGCGCCGATAAAGCAGCTCCCGCTTTATGCCTGATGTTTGGGGCTCTGATTGCGATTTTGGCGACAACTAAAATGCGTGAGACAAATAAATTAATTTATTCTGATGTAACGATATAATGTACACGCTGGGTTAATAACATTAAAAAATCAATATTTTCTTTAATTTTCAAAATGTTAATTAATTAGTATGCGACAACTCCCTGCATAATCTCATTTATTGCCTATAATTAGCTTTATTAGTCACTTTCCCGAATATCGGCGTATAAGGGATATAAAAATGAGCTCCTCTTCATCATCCATGTCACCACCCAGCATAAAAACACCGATTGATTATTCAAGTGATTACACACAACTTCATCCCAACGCAAAAGCATCTGATTTTCATCCCAATGGCAAACTACTGTCAGAGGGGCAAATTACAGCTCTCAAAAATCGCTTAGCGCAATTTAATGAAGATGCACGTTACTCAAAACTGTATTTACAAAACCTAGGAATTAATATTAATCGTGGCGGCATCATAAGACTTTATAATGAAACAGCACAAAAATATGAATTATTCGCCGTCTACAAAGAAGCAATTACACAAAAAGCCATCTCTCTCGGACAAGGTGGTTTCGGAAAAGTGAAGCTTATCCAAAATCTAGAAACAGGCGAATTCAAGGCTATGAAAGTATTATGCAGACCAGAGCACAAAAATGCATTTGAACACGAAGCTCAAGGCTTGCATAAACTACACCGAGGGGATAGACGTGTTCTCAAGAAAAAACTAGCCGCAGGACAAATGGAGAATGGCAAACTTTGCCTTATTCAAGATCTTGCACCAGGCAAAAATTTATATGAGGTGCTGCACTCTGGTATATTGACACCGGCAGAGCGATTTGACGTGATGCAAAAAATCTTGACGGGCATACAAGAGTTACACACAGCTGGCATGCTACATCGTGATATTAAAATTGAAAACATTATGTATGATACAAAAACAAAAACACTGACTATTATCGATATAGGACTGTGGCAAACAATAGGAGAAAGAGATTATCGCATCTGCGGCACTCGAGGCCGTATAGCACCTGAAATCTTTCAAGGGCATAACTACAGCACCGCCAGCGATGTATTTGCGGTGGGACGTATTTTTCAAGAAATGTTTGGCCTGCATAGCAAAGATACATCAGAAAAAAAGTTTGGATATCTGGATAAACAAGCCCACAAACACTTAAGCCATACAGACTTAAACAATCTTAAAAGGCTCACTCAAAAATTACTGTTTTCCACACCGGGTGACCGCCCTAGTTTGGCGAAAATCGGTCAAGAATTGCAAGCTATCTCCATGACAAACTCGCTACAATCATCATCCATTGATCCTAGCGGTTTTTCACCCCTGGCTGCTGTTAATCCGCAACCTCACTTCTTTGGCCCCAGCAGTCTCCCACCTTTAGCTGCTGCAAATCCACCGCAACCAGCAGCACCTCTTCAACAAAGACCTAAAGTCAAAATAGAAAAAACACCGCACGCATTAGCTATTCAATATAACGCTGTCAGCAAACAACTCGATATAATCAACGAAAAAATAGGTCCTAAAACTACCAAGGCTGTGGCTGATATTGAAGTTATCTCAACGTATGCGCAAGACCTAAGTAGTCGCAACGCTAAATCCAAATCTGAAACAACCGAGATTAAAAATAAGACTCTTGACTATGCAAGAGATACACTCACATTATTCACAGAAAAGAAAATTACTTTTCCGATGTTGTATGGTGTATTTATGTCTCTTCATGGGAAATTAGAAAACTTACCTCATTTTGGTACTGTTTCTAGCTTTATAGCTAAACACAAAGACAAGCCCAAACCTTCCGATTCAGCAGTACTGCTTTACGGTAGTCTCACAGCATTTGAGCAGTTACTTGAAACTGATATGGATACTTTAAATGAAGACATGGAAGATGCCAGAGCTTTAAATGAAGAACAGATGATTGCCTGTGAGAATAAAGCGCTGCTAATAGAAAAACAACAAACCATTAAAGCAGAAAAAATATCGTATGATCTAACAGTTGCAATAATTAATAATTATGCAAACAATCCCCCACATTGTACAACACAAAAAGACACAGATAGGGTCAAAAAAACTATATTAACAATGACTATCTGGATGATTGAACAATTTCAAACAAATAAAATCACACTCGATATGTTGTGTTCCCGAATGAGCGTCTTTAGCTCTAGGGTAAACGCACTGCCGCACTTTGGAAAATTCTCTAAACAGAATGTTCCTTCTGCCACTGCGCGATTAATGCAGGACTGCGTCAATTCATTTCGTTCATTATTAGTAGAGCCTGATAACATAAGACAAGATCAAACGATTTTTTTAATACCAGATGCGCTTAATTATTTAAAAATGGTTCTCGATAATCAATTAGTAAAAGGCGCCAAGTTCACTGTCATGCGCGATATAACCATAGAGCTTGAGCATTATTTTAAAAATGATCGAAATCCATTAAATCTGACGAACACACTAAATCTCATCGAAGAATTTAATATTCTACCTGCGGAAAGAACAGAATTCGATAGACCGAGAATTGCGTATGAAAAAATTATCAACCATATTGATCAATGTCTTCGCGGAAAAGAAAAAGTAATGATGCAAGAACAAAAACAATCACCAGCACCGTGACATTCTTAGTAAGCGCTGTCATGCCAGCTAAGAGTATGCTGGCATGACAGCGATAAGTTAAAGAATTAATGAACAACCGGTAAATTTGGATGATAAATAAATTGCACTTCAATCACGAATTTCTTGAAGAAGTCATAGCTCATGTAGTAATTCCCATGATCACCTGCAGTGCTACCCCAAGAATTTCGGAGAATGAGTAGCCCACGGTGTGTTACGCCATCTCTATCCATTGCAATCGCATTATCATCGTAACCGATAATTATCATTTCATGACCACCTAATTTATCTTGATCATGATATGGATCGATATCTTTCATGCCTTTGGTAATTACCCACGTATCGTCTTTCACTTGATTACGACCGCAAGCACCGACAGCACAATAATTCACAGGAATAAAGGTACCAAAGGTGGCAACACCAACAGGGCTTTTATCCGACTTCGCAGCTGATGTCGCTAAAAACTGCTTCACTTGTGTTAATACTTTTGTACCATCATAAGTATTTATATCCGCAGGATTTGCATCGAAGCGTTGAAAAATATTTAACACGGATTGCCACATTACGTTGTCTGCTAAATTCGTTTCATGCAATTTTTTGAATTCATCTAACGTCATTGGTTGACCGATGTTATCTTCGTTATTTCCTGGATAATCAGTCAGCGTTCCGCACGAATTCGTTTTTTGCTGATCTTGTGTGATGTAGCCAAATGAAAATATTTGATTTAAGACAATATAACCCCAAGAACCATCCCAGCCACTAGGTAAGTCGGCACCTTTATCCGCCAAATAATTACCTAATGTTAAGTTGCAGGTTTGACTAATATAATCACCGCGATTCAATACGGCATCGATTGCGCCTGTGGTTGCAAACGTGACGCAAGAACCATGTCTACCCTGGTCTAATACAGGCATATTTTCCATATTCAGCATGACTTTGCTTGGCAAACTTGCGCTAAGTTGCTCAACAAGCTGTGTGGATTTTTTATTAGGATTGTAACTCAGTAATTGCGCGCGCTCTGCGGGCGTCAACTTAATATTCATCAAATACACGGGCTTAGTGTAAGTGACAGGTGTCGCCAATCCAGGTTTTGTTTCTGTAACAGCTACCGAAGAAGAAATCGGCCTATCAAATGTGAGTGCATATGCGGAACCTGCCACTGCGCTTGTTAGAATGGACAAACCCACTAATAGCTTTTTGTGCATAAATAAAATCCTTTATTCTTTAATTGTTCAAAATTTGGCTTATCTTGTGTGCTAACTGACTTTAGCATAAATTACGGAGTTGTCGATATGGGTTGCAGGAAATTTTTGAGATCATTTTGCTATCCTCTCAAATGTGTTCATGGATTGGCCGGCAACAATCATATAGCGTGGTTGCGCCATCGGTCTAAAACTTCTATTCGCTTTGCGAGCATCAATACTAAATGCCATGGTATAACCCGCTGCTTTTGCTTCTTGCTCAAGGTAACTATCATAAATTCCAAACGGCCACGCTAATAATGTCATTTTCGTTCCCAGTTTTTCTTCTAGAATTTTTTTGGATTTCACTAATTCTGTTTTCACAAATTTCTGATAATTATCGGGTGAAAGATGTTTTTTTGCTTGTTTGAAATTGGGATGTGAATAAGTGTGTGCTTGTATGTCGAAAAATCCACTATGCTGTAATTCTTTTAATTGATTCCAGGTTAAGGCATGCTTCCCTGTTGAGATTGTCTCTGGATAAATAAACAAAGTCACCGGAATATTATATTTGCGCACGAGCGGATACAAATAGGTGTAGACAGATTGCCATCCATCATCATCTGTGATCACTACGGGTTTGGGTGGTAAGGTGTCACGTGTTCCTTGCAAATATTCAACAGCGTCTTTGAGAGGGATGATGGTAAAGCCATTATCTTTAAGCCATTGCACTTGTGATGCCAGTCGCTCTGGCGTCAAGTTCATACTGCCTGGTACGGTAGGATTCAAATTGTGATAGCAAAGAATGGGAATATTGATTTTATCAGCGGCAAATACCATGCTGGAAAATATCATGGTAATGATCAAAAACAGGGAGCGAATCATCCTAATGCGACGTAACATAAAATATCCTTATCCTATTGTCGTGTTACGTGATTTTAACTGAATTTAGGATAATGTAACAGATGACTAAGGACTGCGAGCCCCGAATACTGAATTAAAAAAAACAATTGACCCTATAAAACCGTAGTAATACACTCGGCCGCTATCTTGTTTCTTGGGCGATTAGCTCGGCGGTGTCAGTGATTAGCCCACCATAAAATTAAAGAGGTTTTTATGCTTTCCGGACCAACACCAGACACGAACTACCACCCATTAGATGCAGCGCCTCCTTATCCCTTGTGGAAAAAAATAGCCTGGGGCACCTTTATTCTCAGTGCCACAGCAGGCTGCATATATGGCCTAGTGCGCTTTGGGCAAAGCACACCTGACGGCTCACCTGATACCGCTACCCCCTATTATCCACCTTATGATCCTGATCAACCTTCTTATCCACCTATCGATGGACCAGCACTTACCTTGGCAGAAGCAGACTACGTTATAAATCAAGGTAACGTGAAAGCGATATACGTAGGAAACGGGCAAAACGGCCATCTATTCTGGGCACCTGATTTAAGCAAGAATGCCACCAACACTAGCTACATTTTCTTTCCGCGTATTTTGGCAAAAACACTCGAAGGCGCAAGAGCGCGTGCACGTCAGTTTTTAGAATACTTCAATAACACATTCCCACAACTTCCTGAAGCCCGTGGCATATGGAATAACATAGATCCCCTAGACGACCATGCTGAACAGGAACCTTATGATCTAGATGCCTATGACTATCCGCATCATCGACTACCCGATGCACCTTATGCGGAAGATCCGTTTTTTGTACGTGCAGATATAAAGGTTTTACCTACAACTACAATACCTGAACCGGAACAAGAGAGCGCGGCAACACCTCAACAAAAACTAAGCCAACATCGTAATAGTTTTCATCATTCTAAAAAGAAAAAATTAGATGAGATCAGTGATCAAGAGATGGCACTAAGCGTTTTTGCACAATCTGATGTAGCAAGAAAATGGCGGCCATAACGTATAGCTGGCATGATTCACCTCTCCCGCTTGCGGGAGAGGTCGACGTGCGTTTTTTGCACGGCGGGTGAGGGTCTTGACAGCAGCACATTCTTAACTAGAACTTGTCGGCATTGAAGTTGGCATCCCAATACGAAACAACGCCTTTTCAAAGGGAGGGACGAGGGGCTCCGCATGGGCTATATACCGCCACATCAAGCTAATATTGACTAATTTGCATCCTATTCTGTACAATAAAGGCCCTATTTAAATCAAATGAGCAGCGCCCAACATGACTCCCGCAGAACAACAATCCCTGTTGGCCTATTTAAAAATACAAAAAATTCCCTATAGTCACTCCACACCTAGGTCATTTACATCCAGCATCAACCAGAACGATCACGATCTGGTAGTCGCACTAAATGATCCGAACCAACTGACCGATTTAATTAAACATATCAATACTATTAACCCATCTCTCTCTGTGACTGCGATTGGCGGTGGTCGGGACGACACTAACAACTCCTATTCTCTAAACAATTTATGGAAAGATACAGATATTTTTATTCAGCTTGCCTATCAACCCTCGCTTACATTGCTTCCTAAAGAAAATAATAACGCAGAACAACTCTTTCGCGTTTCACCCAATATGATGTTGGTTGAATTGAATCAAGCATTATACGACCGCGGATATCATTGTCCTCACTTGTACGGCGTACTGCCCTTTATGAGTCTTGCTGGTGGACTTTCAACAAACAGTCACACAACATTCGGATTTCTCGCTGATATAGTCGAAGGTATTGAATTATTGCTTCCAAATGGTGAAAAGAAATATTTTAAAAAAGACAGCGAAGATTTCAATGTGAATTGTGTAACAGCGAGCCTAGGACTATTAGGTATTATTACAGCGATTGATATCAAAGTCTTAACAGGAAAAAAGAAATTAAAACGCGTCCATTCATTATTAACATATGAAAATCTCGTTAATAAAATTCAAGGCACTGAAAAAGATGGCGCGCATTTAAATTCTTTAAGCGTTATATTTTCACCAATTAAATTGCAAGCCAATACATCGACTAAATTAACCACATGGAGTTGGGTAGATGAAGCAACACCTGATCAAGGCAACCCCGAACCACAGATTGCGGATGACTCCATTAGCGTGACTTGCTGCGCGCCTTTCTTTGCCATATTCCGCCCTACTTTTCTTTATTGCTTTTTTCAAAGTGCCGCCGTAACAAAACAAGAAACGCAAATTGCAAGGCCCGATGCCATCATGGGACCAGAATCTAAAATCGCTGGAAACATCACAGCAATAGAATTACTTTTTGATTACGACAAAACGAAAATAAAAGATTTTTTTATGTATTTATTATCAATACTTAGTAATGCGCGCAAGACAGGCGATTTTCCTGTTAACACAGCTGTCTTTATTCGTTTTCCGCAACAAAGCGCAGGCAACCATCAAGTTGCTATCGATTTTATTTCTTTTGGTCTTCATTTAACAAAAATCGAACCCCTGGTAAATGAATTAATTGACTATTTAAATAATCAAAGCATACCAGCACATGTGCATTATGGAAAAAATAATGCAATCAGCATCAACAGTCGATATGCCACATCCGAAAATAGTTGGCAAAAATTAAAAATGAAATATCAGCAATTTTATGAGCGACACGGTTTAAATAGCGATGTGTTAAGAAAAAAAATCGCAGGATTAGAGTCACCTGATCAGCCGAAGGCAGTGCAGGTGACACAAGCAGTAAGCGATGACTACCAAAGGCTACGAATGTAACCTTAATCAACATACGGCGTTTTCGTTTGCTGCAAACTTTCACGCCCTAATTTTAACGCTTTCGTGATATCAGCAACATGTTTACCTTGATAACGCGCGATGGTTAATTCATTTTCGCTGGGCTGACGATCACCTTTCGCACCCGCTAATGTCGTTGCACCATAAGGCGTACCGCCAGTGATTTCGTTCATATTAGTCAATCCCGCTTCGGCATAAGGCACACCGACAACAATCATGCCTAAATGAAATAACGTGGTATGAAAACTCGTAATCGTGGTTTCTTGACCTCCGTGTTGTGTCCCTGTGCTTGCGAATACACTGCTGACTTTACCAGCTAATGCATTTTTAACCCATAATCCGCCGGTTTGATCGAGGAAGTTACGCATTTGCGCGCACATGTTGCCATAGCGTGTCGGCGTACCAAAAATGATAGCGTCTGCATTCACTAAATGATCGACTGTAGCAATGGGAATGTGTGAGAAAGCTTGTTGCGCTGCTTTTGCGCCGCTTTTTTCTAAAATAGCATCGGGCACTAATTCAGGCACACGAAAAAGCTCAACATTAACATCATTCACCAGTCGCACACCGTTGGCAATTTCTTCGGCCATTTTGTAAATATGACCAAACATACTGTAAAAAATAATCTGAACGTTGGTTTTCATAGGACATCCCTTTCTGAAAGCAATAAGCTTAAGTTTGAATGCTGCATCATAGAATTGTCAATAATCTCTAAAAAGAAATTTACGCAAGCGTAATCAACCCTTAGAATCGAAGATGAATTACATTAGCAAAAGAGAACATCATGAAAACAAAAGATAAAGCCATTCGCATAGGAACAGTTTGCATCGTTTTGCTCGTTATTTATTGGGTTTTCAGTGCTTGGCAACAGAAATATGGAGCCATCATCTTATATGGTAATGTCGATATTCGCGATGTCGATCTGAGTTTTCGTGTCAGTGGACGCTTACAGGATCTCAAAGTAGATGAAGGTGATACGGTACATCGTGGCGATTTAATTGCCCATCTTGATCCTGATCCCTATGAACGTGAAGTACGAGCAGCTGAAGCCACCGTGAAACAACAAAAAGCGTCTCTTGATTATGCAGAAACCGCTTATCTGCGTGAAAAAAAATTACGTGGCACTGGCGCGTCATCAGTAGACAGCTATGAAAATGCTCTCTCCGCATTCAATCAAGCCAAAGCCAATTTAGAAAAAGCCATTGCCGAACTTTCTCAATCTAATTTGCGCCTGCAAGATACTTACTTATATGCCCCATCGAATGGTTACGTCTTAACACGTGCTGTTGAACCTGGCACCATGTTGGCAGCCAATGCTACTGTCATCACTGTTTCATTAGTGGATCCTGTGTGGGTTCGCGCTTATGTCGCCGAAACAGAGCTGAACAAAGCAAAATCGGGAACAGCCGTCAAAGTGTCTGCCGATTCACTCCCCCATCACTATTTTGATGGCACGATAGGTTTTGTTTCTTCAACAGCTGAATTTACACCAAAAACAGTAGAAACAACCGATCTTCGAACTGAGCTTGTATATAGACTTAGAATCATTGTACAAGATCCACATCACGAATTGCGCCAAGGCATGCCTGTCACCGTAAAACTATTGAGTTAACGATATGTCGACCAATAATCCAAATGATATTCAAAATCAGCATGATTTTGCGATCATATTGGATGATGTCGTCAAAAAATTTCCGGCGGTTGATGAAACTGAACCTGCGTTATCACATATTTCTGCACGGATTAAAAAAGGCTGTATCACGGGATTAGTAGGCCCCGATGGCGCAGGAAAAACAACATTAATACGCATTATTGCTGGCTTATTAACGTTAACAGAAGGCAGTGTTAGAACTGGCGGCCTAGATCCTGATAAAGACTTGGATCGTTTACGCGCCATCTTAGGCTATATGCCACAAAAATTTGGCCTCTATGAAGATCTGACGGTGATGGAAAATCTCGTGCTGTATGCGGATTTACGTAATGTCGCACAAGACGAACGCCGCAAGGTGTTTGAACAATTACTCGATTTCACTGATCTTAAAAAATTTACCGCACGCCCGGCAGGCAAATTATCCGGCGGCATGAAACAAAAACTAGGACTAGCATGTGCTTTACTCGGCAATCCACAGATTCTGTTGCTAGATGAGCCAAGCGTCGGCGTGGATCCCATTGCACGACGCGAATTATGGAAGATGGTAGACGCACTATTAAAAAAAGGCATTACGGTTATCTGGAGCACATCGTATTTAGATGAAGCTGAACTATGCGATGAAGTATTATTAATGCACGCTGGAAAAATCTTGTATTCAGGCAAACCCAGCGAACTAACTGCACGTGTTAAAGATCGCAGCATACAAATACGCAATATTGAAGGCAATCATCGTATCGTCTTGCAACATGCCCTGCGCATGAAAGAAGTGATGGATGGTGTCATTCAAGGTAAATATGTACGCCTATTATTAAGAGAAAAAAATCACCTTCCTGATCTTGAATCACTGCAGGCAGGAAGCAAAGCAACATTAATCGTTGTCCCACCGCGCTTTGAAGATGCTTTTATCGATATACTCGGCGGCGGACCGGGTGGTGATTCCGAATTAGCAAAAGTCATGAAGTCTGTTGCAAAATCTGAATTAACATCCGTCATTGAAGCGAAAGCACTCACCAAACAATTTGGTACTTTCATCGCAACGGATCATATTAGCTTTGCTGTCAAGCGTGGCACCGTATTTGGTTTGCTAGGCCCCAATGGCGCAGGCAAATCAACCACATTTAAAATGATGTGTGGCTTATTAACGCCTACTTCTGGCTTCGCGCATGTATTAGGTATTGATTTACAAAAAAGTCCCAGCCAAGCTCATCAGCAAGTGGGATATATGGCACAAAAATTTTCGCTATATAGTGATCTTACCGTCAAACAAAATCTTGAATTTTTTGCTGGAATTTATGGCTTACATGGCAAAAACAAAATTCAAAAAATCACCGAAATGATAGAGGCATTTGATTTCAAGCCATATCTACATGCCAATGCAAGCGAATTATCCTTAGGTTTCAAACAACGTCTGTCGCTGGCTTGTGCTATCATGCACGAACCACCCATTTTATTTTTAGATGAACCTACATCAGGTGTTGATCCTATCACGCGCCGAGAATTTTGGACGCATATTAATGGCTTAGTCCGCAAAGGTGTGACCGTCATGGTCACTACGCACTTCATGGATGAAGCTGAATATTGCGATTATGTTGGATTAGTTTATCGTGGCAAACTCATTGCAACAGGAACACCGGATCAACTCAAAGAACTGGTAACCAATAAAAAGCTTCCTGAGCCAACCATGGAAGATGCGTTCATTGAACTTATCATGCAACATGATAAAAATAATACGCAAAACCCGACAGAAACTGATGCTGCAATGACTATTCTCCCGCTGAAAACACCCTCGATATTCAATCGCTTTGTTTCACAATCAGATTCTGTGCGCCGCTGGTTAGCACTTTGTCGCAAAGAGTTTTATCAAATTGTGCGTGACCCTAGTAATATTTTAATCGCATTTATTTTACCCATGGTCATGTTGTTTATTTATGGTTTTGGCATTAATTTAGATTCAAAAGATTTGCGCATGGGTATTGTATTACAAGACACGAGCAGTGAAGCGCGTCGTTTCGAAGACGCTTTTTTTGCATCACCCTACTTACAAATGACATCCATGCCAACGCTCGCAGAAGCTACCAAGCAATTAGTCGCCGGAAATATACGTGGATTTGTCGCAATTCAGTCGGATTTTTCTAAGCGACTACCACTATCGCATGGTATATCCCCAGTACAAATTATTACAGATGGCGCTGAAACCAATACAGCCAATTTCGTCACATCTTACGCTGTCGGTGCCCAGCAAAAATGGCAGGAAATACGTGGCATTGAAACAGGAAAACCGCTCCAAGCACCCATCAACATCGAGACACGTTATTGGTTTAATCCAGCAGCAATTAGTCGAAATTATATTGTACCGGGATCCATCGCTATCATTATGACGGTGATCGGTGCTTTGTTGACATCTTTGGTCGTTGCGCGTGAATGGGAACGTGGAACCATGGAAGCCTTGCTCTCCACATCAATTACGCGATTAGAATTTTTATTTTCAAAATTGATGCCTTACTATCTACTGGGTATTTTTTCGATGGCAGTGTGCTGGCTTGTTGCAATCACCCTATTAGGCACGCCTTTTTGCGGCTCATTGATATTTTTATTTATTGAAACCAGTCTATTTTTAGGCTGTGCATTAGGTCTTGGGCTATGCCTATCTACCGCAACGCGCAACCAATTTAATGCCGCACAAGCCTCACTGAATCTGGCTTTTTTACCCGCTGTGATGTTATCGGGTTTTATTTTTGAAATTAACAGTATGCCGCTAGCGGTACAGGCTGTGACCTATTTAATGCCGCCACGGTATTTTGTTGCATCGTTGCAGACGCTTTTTTTAGCGGGAAACGTAGCAGAATTACTGTTTAAAAATGGCCTGTTTTTATTGGTATTTGCCATTCTACTACTCGGACTCACAGCAAAATTAACCCGTCGCAGACTGGATTGAGAGAATTAAATGTTTCAACGCATTTTGGCTTTGATACGAAAAGAATTACAAGCACAATTACGCGACAAAGACAGTCGGCGCTTACTGATTGTGCCTGTGATATTGCAATTAGTATTATTTCCTTTTGCGGCAACATTGGAAGTCAAAAATGCCACCTTGGCTATTTACAATCAAGATTCAGGAAAAAATTCCATCGAACTCATGGAGCGTTTTTCAAAAGCAAAAGCGTTTCCAAATTTAAAGATTTTACATAGCGTCAACGAAGTCAGCGACACCATCAACAATCAACGAGCATTATTAGTCGTGAGCTTTCCCAGCGATTTTTCAAGAAAAATAGTTGCCCACAAAACGGCATCGTTACAAATTATTATTGATGGCCGACGTTCTAATGCAGCACAAATTGCAGCGGGTTATATTCAAAATATCGTTCAAAATTATGAAAATGAGCTCCCATCTACAAACACTATCAAGTCAGTCGCTGTGATACGAAACTGGTTTAATCCGAATTTAGAATATCAATGGTTTATTCTTCCCTGCTTGATTGCATTAATCACCACCATTGGCTGCTTGATCGTAACAGCCATGTCCGTTGCACGTGAACGTGAGCAAGGTACGTTTGAACAATTACTGGTGTCGCCACTCAACACAGCTAGCATCATGTTTGGTAAAACGATTCCTGCACTCATGATTGCCACAGTACAAGCGACTATCATTCTATTAGCGGCCATCTGGATTTATCGCATTCCATTCCAAGGATCCATCGTATTGTTATATTTTAGTTTATTATGTTATGGAGTTTCATTGTCGGGGATTGGATTATTAATTTCGTCAATTTGCGGAACGCAACAACAAGCATTTCTGGGGGTTTTTGGATTTCTCATGCCAGCTATCATGCTGTCAGGTTATGTTGCACCCATAGAGAATATTCCAGAACCATTACGAAGCATTACGTGGTTTAACCCCATTCGACATTTTATTGTCATTACCAAAGGTATTTACTTAAAAGGTTTTGATTTTGCTCTGGTTTGGCATGACTTATGGCCTTTACTGATCATTGCTTCAATAACATTGTCACTAGCGTATTTCATATTTAAAAGACAAACGGGGTGAGCATGAAGAATTACATTTTTATTTTTTTGGGAAGTGTTACCTTAACAGGTTGTACGGTAGGCCCCAACTATCAGACACCGACAGCCCCCCTTCCCTCGCATTTCATTAATACCAAGCAGCAATCTACAGTGACGACTAACTGGCAGAGCACTGTCAAAGATCCTATTTTAGTAAAACTCATTCAGCAAGCTTTAATGCGCAATTGGGATATTCAACAAGCACAAGCCAAAATAAGACAATCACGCGCGGAATTAAATATTGCAACAGCGGATTTTCTTCCTGAGCTCAACGCAACAGGAAAAATTTCACGTGATCATCTCAGCGCAAACAGTGAATTACTCTCCAGTATCCCCTTTAAAATACCGCTAAACTATACTGACTCTAAAGTAGAGTTTGATGCGTCGTGGGAAGTAGATGTTTTTGGCCACACACGGCGATCTGTGGAAGCAGCCAATGCAACCTTACAAAGTTCGCTGGAAAATTCTAACGATACCGCTATTAGAGTAGCAGCTGAGGTTGCAAAAGATTATATTCAATATCGCATTTATCAACAACGCATTATAATAGCAAAAAATACCCTTATTTCTTATCAAAAAACAGCTTCGTTAATCAAATTACAACTGCAAGCCGGCAAAACAAATGCTGTCGATTTACAGCGTGTGCAAAGTCAAGCCCTATCTGCAGAAGCATCGCTACCGCCATTACAAGCGGAAGAACGCGCTACGTTGGCTGCATTAGCTGTCATGGTCGATGAATTCCCTGAATCATTATTTGAAAAATTACAACAACCAAGATCGATACCCATCATTCAATCAAAAAATTTATCCGTTGGCATTCCATCTGATTTATTGCAACGACGCCCTGATATTCGCATGGCTGAACGTGAACTTGCCGCTGCAACGGCCAATATTGGTGTTGCCGTCGCCAATCAATTTCCACGCTTTCAATTAATCGGTGACATCGGCTCTGAAACCGCTGTTGCGGGTACTTTTACAAATGCGGCCAGTCGTTATTGGTCTTATGGCCCGCAAATTTATCTGCCTATTTTTCAAGGTGGGCGTCTACGAAACGCCATCAAAGCAAATGAAGCCGCACGAGATGCCATTTTTGCAACGTATAAAAAATCTGTTTTACAAGCTTTAGCAGACGTTGAGTCGGCACTAATTCGCTATAAGAAAGAAAAATTACGCGAGCAAGAATTGCTGTCGTCTTATAACAAAATCAAAACCAGTGTGCGGTTGATTAATCTACAATACCGAGATGGTAAAACAGCCTTAATGGATGTTCTGGATGTTGAGAGACAAGCTAATGATTTGCATGATCAATATGTACAATCGGTAGGTCAGGTAGCGATTAATAGAATTTCGCTTTTTAAAGCGCTGGGGGGAGCTTGTTAGCAAAAGAAATAATTTTGTGTATACTGGTTACCATTAAAAATAACGCCTTATCTGGATGAGAGAAAAGCATGGAAAGCCGTCACGAAGAGGAATCAAAATCTGCAACAGCCGTCAACAATACTCCTGCTACGGTCACACACAGTAATTGGTGGTATTCCTTACACAAAACCATTGCTGCCGATCTTGATATTTTATTAGAAGATTACCAGCCTGTTGAAATCGTATCCGCGCTAAATAAATTTATCGCAGGAGCATCTGATTATCTGACTGAGAATCATGATTTTAATCATACTATTACAAATATTTTTGATTTATTAACGTTGTTTACACCAGCAGCTAAGCTTTATCAAGCAATTACTCAACATGAACAAAAAGAAAATCAACGAAAGAAAAAAGCAAAACAAGCTGAAACACCTCTTCCCACTATAGACGAAGTAAAAACTACAGCGTTAAGTATTTTAAAAGAGCTATGCAAGGAAAGAAATGTAATTATCAGTGACAACACTCTTTTGGCCAAAGACTTACCCGACTTTATGCCTGGCAAGCAATATGTTTATGAGGAAATTTTTGCCATTTTAAATGCACATTTTGCTACTTTTAAAATGAATATCCCAGAAGAACAGCAAGGCAAGATGCTCATCAACTTATTAACGCACTTTGCTGATGCAGACGATGTTAGCTGGAAAGCAGTCATCGCAAGTCCCCAAAAAACTGAACAATCGAGAAGCCGTATCCCTGGAATGGGTCTCGCTATAATTCTTCATACCACTACACCCATGAATGGTTTTTATGTCGACCTCTCAACATCATTTAAGAATTTTGAAAAATTTTCTCGTTATTGTAATAAAGAAACACTGGAGAATGACGCAATTGAACGCCTGACTGATTCGTCAGTAGGATTAAAGTATGCTATTCAAGTACGTATTAAACCCATTGTAAAATTACTGTTATCAGATAAATTTAAACAATCGCTGGCAAATTTTCTTTCTGATCCAGCTGTTTTAGAAAATTTCAGATTATTTCTAGATCCCCAACAACAGCACCTACATAATGCATTTACCGAAACAATAAATACAATGGGTGAAAAATATCGATTAAATATTTATTCTGACATACTGGAGTCTTCCTTACTGCATGCCTTTGGAATTCAATCAGAATACAAAGTCATGCAATTTCAACCAGCCACTCGTCATGATAGTTTTATGACTTGCGCTGATTTTTATTTGGATATCACAACACAAGATGCGCATCAACTAGAAGCGGCTATTAATCAAGAATTTCCTAACTCAGCTAAATTGATTCAAGAAAATGCAAAACTAGAAGATAGAGACCCGATTAATTTACAACTTATCTCCATTAAATATGAAACATTAAATAACCCTGAATTTTTAAAAAAATTGTCAACAGCGCTAGAAAATATCCGTCGCGATAAGCCAACGCTATTTAAAAAATTATTACTTGATTCTTCTTCACAATATTTTGAAGAGTTGAATGAAGACTACAAAGCCTATCCTGAATTATATAAAGCACTTGAAAATCTTATCAAAGCCATCCAATTTCATAAACCACAACACAAAATAGACGATGCCAGTTTTGATGTTGAAAGAGCTATTGCTAACGAGGAAGCTGCGCGTATTTCCCAAGGACGTGCCGCCTATAACGCGTTTAAAATTCATATTAAAAACCCAATAAAACACTTGCAAAAAGAAGTTGGCTTACGAACAGAAAAAGAAAATGCGCTTAATGATATCGCTGCAGAAGAAAAAATGGATGTGCAAAGCAAACTTCAAGCACTCTCTCAGCAATGTCATGACAAGCATCCGGCGTTAGCAACAGCACTTACTGAATTTTCCTCAACAACGCTAACACCAGACACCCCGAATCCTGAACAAAAAAAGTGGGATGCTGTGGCACCAGTGAGAAAAGCAATTGCCTCTATCGAAGCTGCTTGCTCAACTAGACACGAGCACACCTTATTCAAAAGGGGAATAAAAAAAGAAATCAAAGCATTACTGAAGGCAGAAGAAAGACAAAATACGCAGCCTGCAAAACCGTAGCTAAAAAATGGAATGTAGGGTGGACCCCGTTTAAAAGCACAACGGGGTCCATCCTACTTTTCTACCTTTAGGGAATACTCACTAAAGTCGGTGTGCCAGATGTTACTATCACCCCATTTGTTGCATCAAAAACAGGAGCGTAGTCGCTGCCATTGGCTGGTTTCATTTTAAGTGATAACAGTGAAATCCCTGTGGAGTTCGTTACTGTAAAAGATACAGGGCTAGCCGTAAAAATAGCCCCCACTGCGGTATTGGCTATGATGGGAGTCGCTGATACGCTCGTAATTTTCTGATTTGACGTGCAAGTAGTATGCCCCGTGACTGAACCCGTCATACCGGGCTGTATAGTGAGGGTACTTTGATAAGCGACTGTGCGTGAGTCACATAAAACAGAAGAACCTGTATAGAGCTGAACAAGTGCGCTAGAGGGTGTGACACCGGCAGTGCTTGCTTCGCTATTGTATAAGTTATTTGTTAATTGAATGAGTTGTGTGCCTGCTGTTAAAAATGAAATAAGAGCGAGTGCTTGTGGTGAGCCTAGACCCGTCACATAATTATATCCTGTTCTTGTTTGGCAATAGTAACCACAACTACCATTGGTGCCGCTGGTAATAGCATGATACAGCGTACTGTATGAGGAGGTCGCGGCGTTATAAAGGGTCTGATTGGCAGTTGTTAAATTTCTACCTGCAGCACTGTTGGCTATTGCGAGTAATGCAGCCCATTGAGGTGCACCTGCACTCGTTCCGCCAACCACCATCCAACCCTGTTGGCCGTAGCTATCATAAACTGTCACACCGCTCGCTTGATCTGCATTGTAACTGACATCAGGCACTCCTCGCATCGCACCTCCGTCTTGTGGGATAGGGAAGCTCGCTTGATAACTCGGTTCGGTTTCATAAGCGCTGAGGCCTCCGCCAGAGCCGCTCCAACCCGCTTCATTCGCATAACTACCATCGGAGTTTAACATGAGCGTAGTGCCCCCTACGCTGAGTACATAGGGTGACGAAGCCGGGTAGCTTACCCCGTGTCCATTATCTCCTGAAGAAACAACGACAGGAACAGGACTATTTTGGAATATCGAATCAAAAGATTGTTCACCATCATATTCTGCGCCTCCCCAACTGCATGAAATCACAGTCGCGTTATTTTCGATGGCTACATTGATAGCTGAAAATAATCCATTACTCGCATCGGAAGCTTCCACTAAAAGAATTTTAGCGAGAGGAGCAATTGCATGCACCCACTCGACATCAAGTGCAATTTCTACTCCCCAACCGGGATCACCCGTAGGTGTGCCGCTAGCATAAATCTTTTTAAAGCAACCGTTCGCCGTGGTGCAGGAAGGTAGACCATACATGCTAGAAAACACGCCTAAATCAGCTTCAATGTTAGGGTTATCCATAGCATCGATGATAGCAACTGTTTGTCCTAAGCCTTGCAGGTTAGCAGGAAAACCATAAGCTTTTATGACGCTAGCCGGTGAGAGACCAGAGGGAAGCAATCCATTGGTGTTAGGTTTTATACGGTAGGGAGGATGTGCTTGCCAACCTTTAGGCATATAGCCTGCATAAGCTTGCAGACTTACCAGAGTGAAAACAATAGCAATGATAGTGCACAAAAATCTAGAATCTGACCTAATTTTCATAGACTCTTTCATCCGTGATAGAGGAAAATCAGAATAAATATTACGCTAACATAAGCCGAAATAACCCAAAAATCAAGGGCACTAACTTGGCTAAATAGCATCATAGATGGAAAGATTGGTGGACACGCTGCGCGGAGTTTACCCCGTTGTGCTTTTAAACGGGGTCCACCCTACGTTTGTGTATATTATTTGATCTATATATTCTTATCTGATTTGAATAAAATCTTGTCAACTACTTTTTCTTCGATTTATTACTTGCTAGACCAGCAAAATCCACCTTGCTTTGTATAATTAGAATACAAATATAATACAAGGGGTGGTTATTATGCGAGTCGTCTCATTTGGTCTTTTATTAGCAAGTTTGGGCTTGGTTTCGTTGTCACTCTCGTCGTGTTCTTATTATTCGAAAACGGAAAATGTCACCATCAACTACCAATCCAATAATAAGCATTCCAGTATTCATGAATTTGTAAATTATAAAGAGCGACTGCCGCAATCTATCAATACGTACGGTGAAAAAACTATTCTAGTTGATCCCAACGTGCATGCCTGGGGCGCTTATGAGTCCGATGGGCAATTGGTGCGAGCGGGTTTAGCCACAGCCGGCAATAGCTGGTGTCCTGATATAGGGCGCCCTTGTCGTACTAAAGCCGGTAGTTTTCACATTAATTCGCTAGGCAATGCCGGCTGCAAATCATCTATTTACCCACTACATCACCCTGGTGCGCCCATGCCATACTGCATGTTCTTTAATCGCAATCAAGGTTTGCATGGTTCGTACAATGTTGTTGAAGGTAATCAAAGCCATGGCTGTGTACGCATGCGAGTAGAAGATGCTGAATGGGTACGGTATAACTTTGCGAATATTGGCACAAGAGTTGTGGTGAAACCATATTAGGAGCAAGTAGCCCGTATGAAGCCCCGTTTAAAAACATAACGGGGTAAACTCCGCAAACGTAATACGGGCTATACGCTTAATGTGCTATAATATTATAAAATAAGTGAAATACAAACCGGAGGATGTGTCATGAGCCGCGGCAATAAACTGTTTGATGGCGAAAGTAAAGATGACAAAAGTCAGCCATTAATCGACAAGAATCTCGAACAAATTGCGGAACAAATACGCGCGATAGAAAGACATCTTCGGCTGTGCAACGATAAGTTGAATGTATTCACAGATCCTCATGCTGCTAACAAAAAAGATCTCGATAAAAAATTAGCGGTGATGATGGAAACGCTACGAGATAAAAGTCATCACATACGCAGACATGCTAGAGAATTTACTCAAAGTGAAGAAGCTAGGTTACCCGAAAATTGTGTGCAATTCAGAAGGGAACAAACTGAGTTAAGCGATGATCTCGAACAATACAAAAAAGAAATTAAAAAATATGAGAAGGATTTGATTACCCGATTACGAGCAAGTATAACGCGGGATGAGGCGAATCTTGCTGAACTTCAAGAAATGTTAGCGGATAGCACACCAAAAAAAAGCGTTAGAAAAAAATAATGTTTTATTTCATACTGTTGGCCAAATATCCCCCGACGCAGATGCATTCCTCTCGATCATTTCCCTAAGAATTTCTTAATATTTGACAAGTATGATAAAAAAATCCTACTATCTTATGTCGCGCATAAGAAATACACAAAAAATTAAGGGGTGAGCATGAAATTATCTGTTTGTATCACAGCTAGTAGCGTCCTGTTATTAACCGGACTGACCCCTGCTTTTGCAGCAAAACCGATCGACCTAAGCCATCAGCCTTTTTCGACTATCCAACCTCTTATTTCAACGCCATTGTTACGTGCTAATGCCACAGCAACAATCACCGCCCAACCTGCATTAAAAGAAACAAGTCGTGATACGGACTTTAACCAAACTGCGCATGTGCGTGTGCAACAAACTTATTCGGATTATCCCGTTTGGGGTGGTGAAGCTGTCGTACATATTCCTCACGGCAGCAAAACATCGCTGCAAGCATTAGCAGTGACACAAAATAATAACACCACCATGAATGGTACTATCTATCAGGATTTAAACACGGACTTAGCTAATGCACCATCAATGATTTTTACACCTGACCAAGCCAATAAAGCATTACAACAAGCAATTCAGCTATTTCAAAATAAAACCGGCGAGAAACAAGACGCCACTGAAACAAAAACCAATTTGATGATTTACGTTGATAAAAACAATAAAGCACATTGGGCTTTTCTAACTACATTTTTAGTGGAACCTGCTAATGCGAAACCAAGCAAGCCCACTTATATTTTGGATGCAATCACATTCGAAGTTTATAAAACCTGGGACAACATTCAAACGCTTGATAACGCTTTAGGCGGTGGCTTCGGCGGTAATGATCATATGGGGAAACTAATCTATGATGGCTTGCTCGATCATTTACCCACTCTCGATATCCAACGTGATGCTGCGAAAAAAATCTGTTATTTCAAAAATAATGACGTCACAGTCGAGGACATGAGAAAAGCAAATGCGGTTGTGCAATACAAATGTGATGCGCTTGATAAAGAGCATAACAATGTGTATTGGCATGATGACCGCATGGTCAATGGTGGTTACTCACCCAGCAATGATGCATTATATGTTGGCAAAATCATTAAAGGACTTTATCAAGATTGGTATAACGTTCCTGTTCTCACCCAAAATGGCAAACCCATGATGCTTGTAATGCGGGTACATGATACATCCCCAAAGATGATTGATAATGCTTATTGGGATGGCAAACAAATGACGTTTGGCGATGGTAAAGACTACTTTTACCCGCTGGTTTCTGTTGGCATCGGTGCACATGAAGTGAGTCATGGCTTTACAGCACAACATTCTAATTTAACCTATGCTGATCAATCCGGCGGATTAAATGAATCTTTTTCGGATATGGCAGCAGAAGCCGCTGAATTTTATGCGTATGGCCATAATAACTGGCAAATTGGTCCTGAAGTTGTTAAATCGACAGGCAAAGCATTGCGTTATATGGATCAACCATCAAAAGATTGCGACGGCAATAACAAACCGGGAGATACATGTTCAATTGATAATGCATCGCAATACAAACCTGATGACCCACAAGATCCGGGTTCACGCGTGCATTATAATAGCGGCCTCTTCAATCATATTTTTTATTTATTGGCTACTTCAGAAAATTGGAATGTCAGAAAAGCCTTTGATGTGATGGTGCAAGCTAATATGCATTATTGGACTGCAAACACGACATTTACTGATGCTGCCTGTGGTGTAGTAAAAGCAACAAGAGATTATAAATATGATGTTGGTGCAGTTAATAAAGCAATGGCAGAAGTTGAAATTGATGTAGGCAAATGTTAAGAGCCATCACAACAAATAAGGGTCTCACGCAAGTAGGCGTGGAATTATTTCCACAGCCTTTCATGCGTGATCAACAACAGGGTTATGACTGTAAGCACTATGCGTTAGCGGCGGTTCTTCAATGGCTGTATGACTGCAAATTTATCACCACACCGCATTTCGCCGAAGGCTGAGACTCAAAACGAGTGGGAACAAGTTGTTGCAACCACACCTTGGCAACAATATGCAGCTAAAATACAATTTCATTCATTTCGACGTCTACGATTATTTCCTTTTCCTCAATATGAACCCACTCTTGCCGTCACTACCGAGCCGCGCGCGTCAGCACATACCTTTATAGACAAGTTAAAGAAGAACTGTCACCCCGCAAAAAACGCGCCACTTTTTGTGAAAAGGAAACAAAATCCAATTCGCGTTTTTGTGCGGGGCCCGGTGCAAATTTTGAAAAAAAGACGCTCCACCCCAAGGTTATTCACCAGGCCCCGCACAAAATTTCGTGAAACAGCATTTTTCTCAATCTTATTGTGGACGAAATTTTTGCGGGGTGACAGCTCTTCTTTAACTTGTGTATAAAGGTATGCGCGTCAGCAAGCGCACGATACGTTAAGTCCAGTGACGCTTGCTGACGCGCGCGGCTCGGAAAAAATTCGTAGGGATACTTCAGAGCAACAAATGCAAATTTCCAATACGATCTATTTCTTGCTGATTCACTCCCGCTTTTTTAGCAAAAGATGGCCACGCTTTAATCGCTACTCTGATATCCTCTGCCACCTGCTTAGCCTCACCTATGCCAAAGCGATCAGCCACTGCAAACATATCATCCAGCGTAAAATCTTTATATTTTCCATTCACTGACATTAAGTGCTGGCTTGTCCATTCTCCTTTGGGATTATGAGCAAACGTGACATCATAAGCAGGTGCTAATTCCCAACTACTCCCTTGACGCAGCAGAAAAGAAAAATTCTTCGTGTGATCATCGCAATTTCTTCCCATCACATTAAACACCATACGTCGAAATGCTTCGACTGCAGCATCATGTCCAAGTGATAATTGACGCATTGTCATAAATAATTGTTCATAACTATGGGTTGATTTTTTCTTGTAATCCAACTGATTCAAGGCACATAAACTTTGCATATGATGCTTGGTATTACTACCTTCTCTATCAAATCGTTTCGTCATGAAATGTGCGCGGCCATTTTCTAGTAATAAACTTGATGGCATCATCTGGATACCTGCTTTGATCGCCATTAAATAATAAGCATATTCGATGCGACCATAATCTTGTGCTGAACCGAGCTCTCGATCCATTCCCATGCCATCAAATTTTAATAACCAGTGCTCAAAACCTTCTGTGGCATCGACTTGTCCTGAGCATATGTCTTTGGTTTTCGGGTTCCATGCAATGACTGCTTTGGCACGCGCACCGCCTGCTGATGTACCGACTTCAATAATACTTCTCAACGCAGCAGCGGCATGATCATCGTCATGCATATTTCCCTTTAGCATTTTTCTTGCTTCAGTAACAAGACTACTCATTTTTAATGCTGTCGGTTTATGTGTGCGAGGCCCACGAGTTGGTTTAAATTCCAATGCGCCCATCGCACGTTTGCCCATGTAAGCCAAGCGATCAAGTTGCGTTATTTGATCCGGAGAAATACCTTTATCAGCCATGTAACGATCAATCAATGCATTACCAAAATCATCTGGCAACGCATCCGCTAACATCGCTGGCAGTCGTTTGTATGTTGCTACAGGTAGATCGGTAAAGACATAGAGATTCTCAGTATCATTGAGTGGCATATGCAGCGGAGCAAGATCAACACCACTTTTACCAAATTGCTTATCGTATGCAAACACGTAATAATTTAGTTTTGGGTCTAGCGCGACAGCTCCGACAAACTTTCCCCAAAGAAAGACATCGATTCGCTCAACGCGTTTATAGGGATCAGACTTTTTCTTTTTTGCCATAAATCCTTCTACTTGCGCGTTGTCGTTGCGGCTTTTGTCGAATCATATGCAATGGATTAACACTCACTTCAGGAGCAATACCAGCAAGCCAGCTTTCGCGATCAAGCGCCTTGATAATGCGTACGAGCGTCTTAATCGTCGCGCCTTGCCCTCCTTCAAGATGTCTCAACGCATTCTCGCTAATACCAGCCTGGGCGCAGAGGGTTTTACGGTCGAGATTTTTTTGTAGGCGAAGAGCCTTTAGGCTTTCCCCCAGCATGATCTCAAGTTCTTGCGGTGTTGATATAAAATTCATAAATATCCTATTTAAGACATTTAACTGAAAATTATCTATATAAAAGTCTTATATAGAATAATTATATAGTAAAACTAATTTTTAGTAAATTATATTTAAGTGTCTTAATTAGATCATTAGTATTGTTATACAGCTATATTTGTCTTTTTTAGATCAATTAAACAATAAAAATTAGGAAATCCCAATATTTAATCACAATACGTAAAAATAAATTAAATCTATTCACTCCAGCTTGAAGCAATTTCAACACAGAACTCATCACTGTTCCATTTTGTGGCATATTGGCACATACTCCGTTTATTGGTTTATAATGGTAAATATAAAACCAATCAGGACGTCATTTATGTCGAAATCATGGCTCACATTGATAGCATCCCCACTGGTATTTTTCAGCCTCATCTCATCCGCACAAGCTTGGGATCAAGGTATTTATTTAACACAATACGTGTTAGAAAAGCCCGATAGATTAGACACGCTCATCCGAGAAGCTAAAGCGACGGGCATCAATACGTTTGTCATTGATCATGATTATTATAGTTCGCATTACGCCCCTGCCATCGCCAAAGTAAAAGCCGCGGGCATTAAAGATATTGCGCGTATTGTTGTATTTTCGGATGGTGGCAATGCCAAACAAATTCACTCACAAGCGCATTGGGAAGAAAAATTAAAGTTTGCCAATGAAGCAATTAAAGCGGGCGCTGACGCTATACAACTTGACTATATTCGTTATAGTTCTAAAGAACCTGCCAATCCACAACATGCCAAAGACGTCTATCAAATAATCAAATGGTTTAAAGAAAAAATTAATGCTCAACATGTACCCATGGAAATTGATATTTTTGGCGAGGTAAGCTACTACCCTTCTATGCATATTGGTCAAGATATTAAAATGTTTGCGGATAGTGTTGATGGTGTTAATCCTATGGTATATCCATCACATTTTTGGCCTTATCAAAAATACTCTGCTGAACCCTATAAAACCATTAATCATTCTTTACATGCTTTAGAAAAACAATTTAATGAGAATGCGCCGTTTAAAGTGCATGCCTTCATTGAAGCTGCCAATTATCACTACCTAAAAAAGACTTCAAATGCAGAAAAACAAAAATATTTATTACAAGAAATTCGCGCTGTAGAAGATACCAAAGGCGTTTCGGGTTGGTATGTATGGAGCGCTAATAATGTATATGATAATTTATTTCTTGTGTTAAAAAATAATAAAACAAAGTCGGCCGATCTTCCTAAAACAGAAACGGCGCAGAAATAATATAAAATAAAGCTAAACTTGCACCTATGCATTTTTTTCTCCCCCACAAAAGCTTGGCGTTGTTGCGTAAATCAATACCTCTTTCCATCGATAGCAAAAAAATTTATGGGAATAACCTCAGATTGCAAGGACAACAATGAGTCCCGGCTATCAATCCAATATTTGTGTTAATTATGATATAGTGGTAAAATTATGGCCTATTTTTGACGTAATCATTTAAAACAACGAAGAGGCATGCCGACATGACTGCAGTGAGATTCCCGATAGCAGCCAAGTTTTCAAGTTACATGAAAGAGCTAGACTATTTACAATGCAGCTTTCAACCAAATCCCAATAGAGTGAATGGTTTTTTTTATAAAAAAGGAACCCCAAATCAAGTTGAAATTATTTTCCACTCTGGGCAACCACCGAAAACACGCGCTGCATTTATTGAGCTGGCAAAAAAACTTGAATTTGGCGCCTCTCATGTAGAGAACACATTTACCATAAAAATAAACGATACTAACAAATACGAAATAATAGAAAATTTCGCGCGTAATTTACGACAAGACTTAGTGGATGCAACTAAAGCAAAACAAAAAACAGCAACCGCTGTAGTCCAAAAATTATTTCCCGCACGATCTGAAAGCGCTTCACCCGTAACATCTAAAGCAGTAAAGAAAGAACATATTACCGAATTACCATTAATAACAAAGGCCACAGCCGCCGTCACCCCACAAAAAAGTAGCTTACTCAGCAATCAATTAGCGAGTCGATTTAGATTGATTGTGAAGGCTGCTGAACCAGTAGAAGATTCGCAACAGTATAAAAATTCAAAACAAGTACAGAGATATTATCGCTAACGGCTTTAATGCATCAATCCCCCTCGCCCCAACCCTCTCCTCCACAAAAAACGTGGAGGAGAGGGAGTAACTTGATTAATGCAACATCGCTAAATAGCAATTTTCTATTCTTTTGTTATTGCAGAAAGTTGAGTACGACATAGCCTGAGATGATAATACATCATCTTGTCTTGATTAGAGCGCCTCACGAGCAGCTCCGAGATAGAATATAGCGTCTTTGCCACGGCTTTAATAATCATATAGAAATCTCCTGTAAATAAGCAGTTATTGAGTCAAAGTCAAATAAATCACGGCCAATAATTTATTCACCATTTCTTCACTATAGTCAGTATACAGTGAAGAAATGGTGAAAGCAATACTCTGCCGCAATGTATTGATGGTTTTTGATAATTTAAATAAATAAAAAAATTTCTGTTCCAAAATGATCCATCTTAGTATAAAATGCGCTCAACTTGGATTGAGGATAACGTTTAATGGATTGAATATATCTTACGCAGATCTGCGTGGGACAACAAAACAACATTTGTAAATTAATTTTAACAATCAATAAGTACATATAGCATATAAACGAGGTTAACATGCCAGATACTGGAACCCTTTACACGGTCTCACGCAACTTAGAACGACAAGAAGCGCGCACCAGAGCAGCAGCAGCCGCTGCTAAACAGCACCCAACTACAACATTAATACCTGCAAGCTCACCAGCCCCTGCGGCGGCAAGCTCAGCCCCCACAGCTCGAGTAGTAGCACCTTATAACAGCCCGTTTAGAGAGATCACCAAGGGCGTTATTGCTACATCAATTGTTTTAGGTATCGATTACAGCACAACTAGCATGCCATATGGTATGGCTTTAAAAGCAGAAGCATTGGTTAAAAGCCCCCAATGGGGCCATCTCCTGCAACGCAGTGAATGGAAGGAAGCGTATACAAGATCGTGGAGCGTATTGAAGTACGGTTTTTACCCCACCTTCCTCTTGGAAAAAGCAGCGACTGAGACCACTAAGCACTTTGGCACTTCTACTATCGCCGATTACAGTGATCTGGTTATGCCGGGCCTTGTTGGTATGGGAACAGCGCCAGCTGTGTCATTTGCAGGAATTAATGCTCGCTATGGTACACAACTGGATGTTCTTCAGGTTCTTCGCACACAAGGCATTCGAGGTGTCACCCGATTAACAGGTGGTGCAGGTACAATCGGTGTGCGTGAACTCACTTGTTATCAAGTGTTCCACCATGATACAAGTGAGCAAGCTAAATATATTGCCAATGCAGGCGGCTCTCGCCTGTTTAAAAGACAAGATGGCACCCCTACTATTGTTTCAACAGCAATAGCCGACATACCCGATGGACTAGCCTTACTCGCAACCCAGCCGTTAACAATGTTTGCAGTAAATGCCGCCAAGCATAAATACGCTGCACTACTACAACCTAATGCGACACAAAAGCCAAGCATAACAGCGCCAGTCGCTTTGCTAAAATACCAACTTGAATTTTTACAGCAAATTTGTAGCGAAATTATGAAAGAAGGTAAAACTCATGGGCTAAATAGATTCTTGAGTTTTTCACCAGGAATTGTTGCACGAACAGTAAGCTTATTTGGAACGCTGTCAGTATTTAAATATTGCTTAGGACCAGCGGAAAAAGTTGTCGCTGACAATGTGACGCACCGAAAACTTGGAACTACTTGATACTAAGATATGGAACAACCGAAGGCATCACTCAGCTCAAGAGTAAAATCTGTATCTATTGCCGGCACAGTTGTTGGCAGTTGAGCTTGCAATGAGCTCACTGCCGCAGCAGTAATTGATAGATCAGCTACAGGAGTCGTTACTGCACTGATAACAGTGCTGGGTGATATCTGCATTTGCTGCATAATCTGTGCTGTACTTGCAACAGCCGATGCAGCCACCCCTACCGATGTGACATGAAAACTGGGTTGATGAATATCAAGTGGATGCTTATCAGAATGTTGGTGATGAAAACATTTATAACTCACATTAGGGTGCCTCCGAAGATCGAGGGCGCCTGTTTTCTCACATAACTCATAGCAATCTTCTATATTTAAAAACACTAATACGCCATTCGGAAATCGCTTTCTCGCATGAGGAATAATCTGATCATGCTGATGATTCTTCGTGTTTGTTGCCTGGCCGAGCGTTTCCCAGTTTGTCAGTTTGAGCGGTGTCTCTAACTTCGGATAAATCAAGTGCGGAGTAACGTTTCCCTCGTTTAGACGTACAATTTCCTGCTCAACTGGCAGAAAAACACGTGGAAAATAATGTCCGCACTGTTCTGCAGGATCATTGCTGATGTGATCTATTTTATAATCATCCGATGTTGATATTCCTAGACACGGCAATCCAGTCGCCTTTGCAAAATTTTCAGCAATGCGGTGAATTAAAAAATTGGCGAAATCAATATTATTTCTAGATTTTTTTTGATCTAATACTATTCGATGACATTTATCGTAAAATATCACCGCACACCCCATATCCAACTGATGTCTTGAATTCAGAAGCTCAAAAAAAGCTTCTTTCGCGCTAGCTGAAATAATCGATTCTGGTTTCTGTATAGCCTGCATAAATTCGGCATAAAAAATCTCTGTATTGTATAAACCCCTAATCCATTCAACATAAAAATATTCCTGAGGCGCTACCTGTCCTTCAATAGGAGGCGCATCCGACGTCTTTTTAAACAGATAGGCAAGACCACTATTATTTTCGGCAACGAATACCAATACCTGCCCAGTTTTCAGCGCCAACTTCTCTTCATCCGTTGGTTTTGTAGAGGTAAACAGAAGCTCGCATTCCCACTGCGTAGCACTGATAATTGATCGCGCTGTTTCGAGATAAAAACCCTCGATTTCAGGATGTTTTTTTGCGAACGCCACAATTCTTGCTGATAAAAAGTCAGGTTGCAAAAAATCCAAAAGCGTGCCATCGATATCGAGCACCAAAAATAGATGTTGTTCTTCGCTAGCTGATATAGCACGACTAGAGGCTGACATGAATGATTCCAGCTAAATTTCCGAATGGCGCGTATTTTAACAATTAACTCTCTTCCTGACTACCCATAAAAGAGGCACAGCGAACAATTGTATAACCACTGAAAAAATAACCAACGCAGGAATAGAAATATCGTAGAGCACACCCATCAAAAAACTACCCAAAAACCAAGAAACACCAAACCCCATATTAAAAATTCCATAGGCAGAACCACGCTTATTTTTCGGTACCATATTCGCGACAATGGCACGCATTAATGATTCATGTGCACCCATACCTACGCTCCACAGTATCACACCGATTAAAATAAAAATAAAATTCCCAAAAAACACCATCGGCGCAAAGAAGCACGAAATAATAGTTGCGACAATCAAAACAGCAAACCCTTTACGATCATAAAAATAACCGAACAAGGGCGCTGTTAAAACATTCACGCCCATCGCAATTGAATATGAAACCGGAATCCAGATGGGTGATAACACCGCTTTCTTTTGAAAATGGTACGCTATTAATGGAAAGTCAGCATATCCCGCCGCAATGAATGACGCACCCACCAAATAAATCCAGAAAGAAGAATTCATTCCTTTGGTTTCTAAATTATTATATTCAACTTCCAACGCTTCCGGATGCGGATAAACCCAACGTGAAAATGCAAGCACCGCTAACGTTAAGAGCGCAGGAATTAAAAGAATTGCAAAACTTTGTTGATAACCACCCTTAAAATATAAAACGACAGCCACAATCAAGGGGCCTATCATGGCACCCACTTGATCCAATGCTTCGTGCAAACCAAACACCCACCCCATTCCAATCTTTTGCCCAGCATGGGAAAGCATCGCATCACGTGATGGCACTCTAATCGCTTTACCCAGACGTTCAGCTATCATTAAAATAGCCGCTACCCACCAATGTCCTGCTAATGCTAACAAGGGAACGGCTAACACATTACACGTGTAACCTATGATGGTAATCGTCCAGTATTTACCGGTTTTATCCGCAAGCAAACCAGAGACTAAACGCATTGCATAGCCAATCAATTCACTGAAACCTGCGATAAAACCAACTACCGCTGCATTTGCTCCAAGTATTGCTAAATAAGGACCTGTAATACTGCGCGCGCCTTCGTAAGTCATGTCAGCAAATAGACTAACAATGCCTAGCAGAATAACAAACTTAAATGCTGACTGTTCGCTCAGGTCTGAGAAACTTCTCATAGTGTTTTACCTCCTTCTGTATACACAATATGCGTAGATCATTAGCACCCTCACCCCTACCCCTCTCCCACAGAAGAGCACTGTGGGAGAGGGGAATTAATATATGCAACGCTAGTATCTACATCTCTATCGCCATCCCTGCGCCCACATAATGATTAAAACCACCGAGCTGACCAGTCACTCGTTGGCCCACTTCGAAATCGACTGCAAGATTTGGCAGCGGGAGATACAAAATACCCCCATCGACATTATAGCCGCCACCCTGCCCTGGCCCAGTTTTACTTTGGCCATACGCTTCACCATAAAAATTCACTTTTGGATTTAACACATACGTTAAAACAAGATCAGGATTCACACTTGTAAAATGTTGGCCGCCATTGAGGCTAGATTGCGCTTGTGTACTGGCACCTAACATAAATGACAAACTAAACGTTGGATTAAACGTATAATTGACAATACCATTCACTGCAACACCCATACTCTGACTGCCAAATGCAGCACTACCACTTGGCAATGTAAAAAGACTTTCAACAGCAGCTAACCACGTTTTGGTATAACCTATTTCGTGTTTTATACCGATGGCTGTAGCACTTAATCCTGAGTGTGGTGTTACCGATTGATGATTGTAATTCGGTAATAATAAAACAAGTTCATTATTAGCAGGCAAACCTAATCGAAATTCAGCTTCTGGGAAATTTTGTTGAGACGCTGCTGACTGTGTGAGTTTTTGATATTGATATCCTAATTCCAGAACAGATTTTTTGGAAGGAACAACACAAGCACTATCACCCACCGTAGGTCTGTCAACAATATTCAGTAATCCGGAATCGCCACCACAAGGATCATCCACTGTGTCTGCGAACAGATTACTTGTCATTCCATAGCTAATAATAACAATCCAGAATAATTTCCCTACTTTCTGAGAGAGCATGAAATTTCCTACTCTGAATTCATTGGAATAATAATTCGAAAATTAATTTTTAATTTCCCGGATATAAATTTGTTACATTCTGCCAATTAACAGATCCAGACCCTGAAGGCGTAACGTATACCGCATAAACTTTATTAGTTGCAGACGTAGGATCAGGCGTAACAAAAATATTTTGTACTGTTGATATTAGGCCTCCATAGACATAACCAACCAAGGTTGATGAATTCTGTGGTAGCTGATCTAACTGTAAGATACTTCGACTATCATAATTATTAGCAACCGGTATGAAATGCGCTGCTAACCCCATATACAAACAAGATGGAAGTGGTTGGCCACTACACATGGGTTGTAGGTTTGCATATTCCTGCACATTACCAGACCCATCCGAACTAATTAAATCCAGGATATTTCCATAAGGCGTCGTCGTATCATTGACTAAGCCACTAGCTCCCCAGTACAAGTTACTCAGACCCGAAAAAGTTGCCACATACGTCGTGTTGGCATTTGCACTATACATGGGTAAGCTGGGTGACAAATACTGATTAGCCTGCTGATTAATAAAATTACTATTTGCTTGGATATTTGCACTAAAATTAATGCCATTCGTCCACACAAACGCATTGATACCCGGTGTAAATGGGCCACCCATAGCAAATAAGGTTTGCGTACTACCCGACATAAACGGAACCAATGTATAATCGCGTCTTCGCCACCCAGAACCATCCAGATCACCGTGTGTGACAGTATTCACAATCGAAATAGATGAAAGTGTTGGATCAGCACTAAATTGATAAATACTATTCGTGTAAGTCTGTGTTGGCACACAATAATTACTACCCTCACAATCTTGACCAAACGTTAAATAAAAATAATTACCAATCTTACCTAATTGACCACCCGTTACCTGAAACTGAGGAATGCTGGTGTTATACGTCACAAACGAGGCTAAATTGGTATTATTATTGATGATGGCATTAATCATGCCAGGGACATTGATGGCCGTGATGGTATTCAAGGTAGTCCAAACAACATTATCTGGCGTATAAAATCCACCAATAATATATAAAGTATCGCCATCTTGTAGAAATTGGTTGTCTGAACTAGTTAATTGTTTTTTTACCGCAACAGGCAAATTAGTGCTACTCACACTCATAGAATATATTTGTGCTGTGCTCGGATTATAAACATAAATACTGGTGATAAAATCTCTATTAAAATCGTGAAAACCGCCCGTTGAACCACTCAAAATTAGCCAATTTCCCGCACTTGCTGCCACCACCGGATCACGCAACGCGGGTAATGCACTACTATTAACAGGTACTAATGTAATACTTGGCAAACCGGTTGTTACTGTCACATTTATAGGATATTGCACACCATCAGCACTAGGCTTAGCCCACTCTTTGAGTGCAGTTGATATGGTTTGCGTTGTCGATGGTTTCAATGACAATTGAATCGTACAAGACTGCCCGGGCCCTAACAAATTGCCGCACGTCGATGATGATATCGACAACCCACTACCACTTGGAAAGCTACTCTGATCAACCACAGTGACACTGACTCTGGACGCGATATTAGTGACTGTAAAAGTAGCTGTCGTACTCGATGTCGCCGTCACTGTAGCAGGAAAAGGCGTCGTAGCCGCGATAGAAATCAAATGGGCATGGGCTGCCATCGGGAAATAGAGGATTAAACTTAAAATACAATTCTTCCATCCTTGCTGCAGCCTCAACATCTGATTTCTTCCTTAAAATAAATGGGTATAACTAAGATAGAGATCATTCGTCTTAAACAATCCAGTGTTGAGTTGATAAGGGTATACTGAGCCGCGTGTTCCAAATGCTGTTGTGCCCAAATTGACATAGCGATACCCCACTGAAATCCTCTCTTTTGGAAAATCCGATACAGAGCCTGCAAAATTAAATGCGGCACTGACGCCCAACCCTGCTTGGTAAGCAAAATTAACGTTAGTTTGTGATTGAAAAGGCGGTAATGCTACAAAACCCGTACTGGTAACAGGCGTTTCTGTGTATCCAGTCAAGCTATTCCTAGCTGTGCCTGCACCAAAATTTATAAAAGGGGATAACTTCCATAGCATCCAGGTAAATTGTATTTCTGCCATCACACGCGAGCTGTTGATACGATAACTATAATTATAAAGCGTGCTGCTAGGATCGCCTTGCGCTGTCTCAATCAACTGTCCATTGTATCCATAATCAGCTAGATTTGTATAAACACCCAAGCCAAGCGCAATAGCTGGTTGCCAATTTGCGCCTGTGAATTCATAACCGCCGTTTACACTAAATACGGGTGTCGATGCACGATTACTATTGAGTGGATAAGCATCCGTTATGGTCGCACCACTTAAATAAGCAATTTGAGGATAACTATTACCTAACTTTGCAAAACTGGCTCCGAGTGATGAGCCAATATACATATGCCCAGACGCTGCAACTGCCGGAATAGAAAAAAACAACCCTAATAAAAAATAGCATACTCTTTTTTTGCCGCCAAATGTGGGCATGGAAAATATTTCCTATGAAAGTCCCGCATGATTTAAAAACAATCCTCACAAGTAGCTGGTGGTGTTAAATCAAATCGATAAATTACCCCAAGGCCTAGCTCGTTCGACTTGGGCGCACCAAGATTCGGCATGGCGCTGCTATAGGCTGTGTAAATATACTCACCGCGTAAATCCCAATTTTTAGTCAGCCCTGTTTGCAAGCCAAAACCGGCTTGATACCCTGTTTTCATAACCTTTGGACTTGAAAAACTTGAACTCATCGCACCAAGACGTAAATACCCCAGCAACTTATCATTAAACATAATACCCGGAAGAAGACTGGCACCGTAACTACGAGTTGTTTTCGTACTAACACCGCCTTGATTAACAACATTTGACAGTGTCACTGTAGTCGGTATCACAAAAAATTCTGCGGCAAGATAATAATTATCCATCGTGCCTGCATACCCTAGCGCGACTCTCGGACGAATTCCGGAAAAATTACTGTGGGAAGCTGTAGTATTCTGAGCAAGCAGCGTTGGACCAATATAAAGACTACCAGCAAAAACACTCGAACTGAAACACGCCGCTAAAATTGAGCATAACAGTGTTGTCTTTTTCATAAATATCCCTTTAAAAATAAAACATCCTTTTAAAAAAACCAAAATGCACAATACGCAACGCTGTTTAAAGATGGGCTCCAAAATGGCAAGAGGAAATATTTTATATCATGATTATTTGTAAAAATCATCTAATGTGTATCTTATACTTCTACATGCAAGCTAACACCGTGCTGCTTAAAGCCTAATTGCTTATAGAAATCTTGCACGCCCCACTTTAAATTACTGGATAACGCTAATTTATAACAACCTTGTTCAGCACTGATCTTCATTGCTTCTCGCATCATGCGTTTACCAATGCCTTTCCCTTGATACTCAGGATCGACAATTACCGAATCAATAATCGCAGATGGTGTTCCTTCGTGTACAATGTTATCCATGATAAGTAATGTGAATGAAGCGATGATGCTCTCGCCGTGCTTAGCAAGATAAATGATATAACTTGGGTAGCGCGCCATTTTGTCAAACATGGCTTCGGCTTTAGCGAGTGACATCACTTTTGTTTTATCTGTTTCAAAGTGCGTATAAAGTTCTAATATGCGGGGTAAATCTTCTTTGGTTGCTTTGTGAAAAGAAATGGTTTCCATCATGATTTTTTTACTCGCAAACAAAAATGGGTGTAGAATACCCATTTTGAAATAAACGCAACTACTCACTGCCATTAAGTTAAGAACCGTAGGGTGGACAAAGCGCAGCGTGTCCACCCTACGGTTCTTAATTTAATGACGGGTGAGTAGTTGCAAATAAACTATTATCTTCTCTTACCATTACCAGTACGTCTTTCTTGTAGTTGACCATGATGTGCTGGCGCATGATGCGATTGTGTTTGCGCTGACTGTTGAGTATAGAGTTTTTGTTGCACCAGCTTATTTTGCTCATATGCGGTTTTACGATCTTGTTGCTCTTGTTGCTTTTGCTGTCTTGTTTGATCTTCCAATTGCTTAAGATTATCAGCAAAGAGCTGTGGATCACATCCTAACTGGACCATTACCGCCGTTGTCGTTGCCTTTACTAGCTTTGATTGAGTTGTCATCTTGATTTACCTCTATTTGAAATTTGTTTGCAACTGTTAACAAGCGCGAACTTTAACCATTTTAGCCGGACAAGGCAACACAAATATTCATCATTTTTATATGTAGGGACTTAAAAGTAACCAATAAGAAACCCTCAAACAGGCAGTACATTTGCTGCAAAATACCCACGATTCACAATATTTCCCGCTGGACTGTATTCACAAACCCAAAACTTCCCTGGCGTACCATGTTTGCCATTACAAATCGCATAACCACAACCCAATCTCTTGCTTGATCGCCAAACTAATTGAGTAAAGTGACCTGTGCGACTCGAAAACCCTGGGCGCCAATACGAATAAGCATTTTTCTCAACATACCACGCACTAACCGCTGCAGAAATGGAGGCATAACCTGCCGCCAGATTCTCACCATAATGCGAATGAGAATGTTGAAATCGACACTTGCGAGCGTAATTTTCTGCGTAGGCAGCGAGCTTACTATCCCAAACCAAATTAGGCGCATGATGCATAGCACGATATTGATTATGAATGGATAATGCATCTGGTTCGTTGATATATTGTCTTGGTACAACTGGCTGCTCCACCAACGCACAACTTGCTGTATTGATTAGAACTCCTATTATTGCTACCCACTTTTTCATATTAACTCTCTTCAAATTGTTCTCTACATTTTAAAATTACTTGTGTCGGTTGATTCCGCTCATCCACATAAACAACTTTCTGTTCGACAGTCATTGCCTCCGTGCGTGTCATCTGTTCTAGCACCAAAATAATAACGTTATCATTTGGCTGAAACAAACGCGCAGGACAACCGTTTAAACAAATCTCCCCTTTGCCTCGCGTACCTGGAATGGCATACGTTTCCCAATGAACGGCATTGGCTAAGCTATTAATATGCAGCAATTGAAAAGGTAAAATCCCTGCCGCCTCCATTAACACCGGATCAATTGTCACACTACCCTCATAATCCAAGCGCGCTGCAGTTACTCGCACACTGTGCAATTTACCCGTGCATACAGTAATCGTCATAGAAGCTCCTTTCATTCCGTTAGGTGCAGCATTATAATAGAAGTTTTCTCTGGAGTTCAATTCATGCTAAATATCAAATCAATAGGGACATTGATTATCGCAGCGTCCATAACAGCAAATACAGCGTATGCTACTGATACAGCTACAAAAACCTATAAATTGACAGACCTCAAGCGCGTGGTGGCTAATCACGAGAATTGCAAACCAATCTACACAGCTCTCCAAAAATTAGCCGATGACACCATTACCTTACACTTCACTAAAGGTGCTGAACAGTCGAGCTTTACAATCGGCGATGGCAACGGTAAAACCACTAATCACACCTATAAAATTTTAAAACAAGAAATAAAAAACAATACCGTCAATCGTGTTGGCGCCGGTTCATTTGAAATTGCTAATAAAAAAATTGAGTACATTATTGAAATTGCCGCCGATCTCAATAAGAAAGATTTTAAGTATGCCTACCCAATGATTTTATCCGGTGAAAACGCACATTGCTTTTATACCGCTTTGCTTAATCCAAGTGCTGACACTGTTAAATCATTTCAAAAAAATATTCAGTCTGGTTTAGCAGAAAAGGGCTCTGACTTAACAGGAAATTAATGTATGGAATACCGCCGCGCACAATCTAACGACTACGATAATATTGTGGCACTACAAAATCAGAATTTAATTTCTGTCGTCAGCGCCGCAGAAAAATCCAATGGCTTTTTAGCAACGGCTTTTTCTGTAGAACAATTTATAAAAATGAATAATGAAATGTGCGTGGTGGTTTGTTACGATGACAATTATTTATGTGGTTATTTAGGCTCTAGCCCCGTTGATTTTAATTTATCATTACAAATTCCTGCTGAAATGGTAAAACGTCTCAAGCAAATTCATTACCACGGGGAGCTTATGACAACAGAATCCTGTTACATAGCCAGCCCTGTTTGCATTGACAAACCTTATCGAAATCAAGGAATTTATTTAGGGCTTTGTCAAGAATTAGCAAAATATATCCCCCCAAAATACGACTTTGCATTAACACTGATTGCTGACGACAATAAACGCTCCCTACATGCCACCATACAGTTTGGATTTGAAGTGATTGATCAATTCACTGCAAATAATACACTTTTTCATACGCTGATTTGCTCCATGTCTACATTTCGAAAAACATTTTGTGAGAATGCATAGCTCGTGAAAACATCCTCGATATTGAACACCATTGGCAACACACCACTCGTTGCACTTAAAAATTCGTCTACAGGCAACGCAAACTTATTTGCAAAACTTGAAATGTTTAATCCGACCTATAGCATTAAAGATAGAATTGTTTCTTACCTGATTGATGAAGCTGAAAAACAAGGATTATTAATACCCGGGATGACATTAATTGAAGCTACATCAGGCAATACAGGTGCCGCCCTTGCTATGATTGGCGCACAAAAAAAATATCCTGTTATTTTAACAACACCGGCAAAAACCAGTCCGGAAAAAATTATTTTAATGAAAGCTTACGGTGCTGATGTCAGAATCAGCCCAGCCTCTACTACAAAAAACGATTCGAATCACTACGTAACAGCAGCCAAAACACTTCATCAGTCACTACCACATTCTTTCTTGCTAGATCAGTATAACAATCCTGCTAATATTGCAGCACACTATCGTTTTACGGGCCCCGAAATTTGGGAACAAATGCACGGAAAAATTGACTACCTCATCGCCTGCGGCAGTTCTGGGGGCACCATTACCGGTGTGGGCCGCTTTTTAAAGGAACGTAATCCTCACATTAAAATTATCATGCCAGATCCAATTGGATCTGTTTATTATGATTATTTTAAAACGGGGAAAATTCATGATAATCACATTAAACCATACAAATTAGAAGGCGCTGGCAAAGATTCGATTTGCCAATGCATGGATTTCTCCATCATTGATGATATCATTCAAATTACCGATGAGAACGCTTATCATGCAATGACACAGCTTGTGACACAGGAAGGAATTTTCGCGGGTGGAAGCTCAGGGGCTGCGTTTTATGCCGCATGCACGCTAGCCAATATATTAAAAAAACCAGCTAACATTGTCATTATATTCCCAGACTCTGGATTAAAATATTTATCTTCGTTAAAGCAATAAAAGGAAATCTATTTATGTCAGTAACACCCAGTGAAGAAAAAGAGGCAAAACATCAGCAAGAACAAGAAGCCAAACCAATCAATCTAGGTAACTCTTCAGCCATCATTGCTACAAATTTAAATTTTATCCCGGCGGCTTCATCGCCATATGATAACGACTTAGAACCTGAATCAAAACCAGAACCCGCGCCAGTACAACTAGCAAGTCAACGAATTTCTCGCGCGTTTCTCACTACGTTTGGAGCTATGGCAAACCCGACATATGAAGATGCAATAGACAGCATGTTTTCTGATAACACCATTCAAACTATAGGTGATCTGCGCAGCTTGGTTGACCATTTACCACGCCATATCGATTATATTTATAATCACATAAGAACATCACAGCAGTTTACATCAAGCGACAGAGAAGAGTTGCGACAGATTTTTCCTGATCACCATGAAAATATTGCCAGCGATTTTTCATCCCCATCTGATCATAGAAACAGGATTTGAAAGTGACAAGATAAGTTGTCATGCCAGCATGGTTTCGCTGGCATGATCAGGGTTTTATTAGTAAGGGCAAACTCGTCGTCCATGTCGCCACCCACAATGTCTATAGCCATGATGGTAACAAACTTGATGGCCGCTATGATGATAGCCATGTTCCCAATGCGGCGGCACCCAAACACAACGTGCTTGTGCACTACTGGCCATGACGCTGATTGATACTGCAAAAACCAATACAAACAACCAATTAGAAAGCAATTTTTTCATAAAATCCCTCCTCACCGTAATTGTGTGTATTTAAGTATAGCCCATAAAATTAATCATGCCCTTTTGTCTTATCAGTTGCTTTATCTGATACTCGCTCACACGATTCTTTACCCAGTTTATCGTCACCCAAGTAAACCCAATATCCACTCATCGTTTTTTTATCATCTGATAAATGATATTGTTCTAGTCCGGTATTTTTAATATTTTTTTTATCTTGAAAAACTACAGACATCAGTACTGGATCATATTGACCGCCCGTACCAAGCGAACGCTCACCCGTGTCATAATCCATTTCTAATCGATAAACAGGACCTTGCTGTTTAACGATCACTGTACCTGAATAATTTGCATTAATATAAGGATCATATCCATGACAGCGATACGTACCCAAAAATTCGGCGGCGGCGTAGGTAAACGAAGACAATAAAAATAATGAAATTGCTAATAATAAGGATTTCATAGTATTCCTTTAGTATAAATATCAACAGATCCTAGATCATACTTGAAATTTTAACTAGAAATAAAGCTTTTCGCTAAATTTAGTATGTTAAAATTCATCGGTAATGCGCAAAAAAAAGCGGTACGAACGTTTTTTGGAAACATTTAAAATTAACGATGGAAAAACTGTCATTAAACTATCTGTGTTCCAATTAATATCACCAACAATAAACATGTGTAATAAATGATCATGTTTACCGAAAAAAACATCAAAAAAATTCCACGTTTTCCAATTAAGCTGCTTAAATCTACTATACTCAACTTATACAAATAACTAACGAAGGAGTGGTTTTATGCGCCAACTACATCTTTTAATCCGACATCTTTGCACGCTCTCTGTGGTAACATTATTAACATCTTGTGCAGCGCATCACGCACAAGACATGCAACAAGCAGAGAATGATAATGGGATTGTCACTAACAACCCGCGCTTCTCTCAGGATTTTTCAGCGCGCCTACCACAGCACATCAACACCGATGGCAAAAAAATGGTGTTAGTGGATCCCAATGTCCATGCCTGGGGCGCTTACGCACCCGATGGCAACTTAATCCGAGCTGGTATAGCAACTGCTGGCGGCCCCAGCTGTCCACCAGATGCGGATCAAGAAGATTGCCATACAGGAATTGGAACCTTTCGTATAACGTCTCTGGGTGGTGAAGGCTGCTACTCGAAAAAATATCCTCGCCCACATGGCGGCGGTTTAATGCCTTATTGCATGTACTTTAATAATGGACAAGCACTACATGGCTCACCAGACAATATCGTCATTGAAGATAATGTTAGCCATGGCTGTGTGCGTATGCGTATTCCAGATGCTGAATGGATGCGAAATAACTTTGCTCAGGTTGGTACGCGGGTTGTTGTGAAAGCTTACTAATTAAGAAATAAACTACCGCTACTGTAGTACAACCAGTAGCGGTAGCTTTTTATGGACGCAAAGCAAATCGCGCAACTTGCCGCTGCATTTGCCACAAACAAATTTCATCTTGCGAAGCCAACGGCTGATTAGTATAAGGAACAGTTTGTAAATAAGGTACTGGACCAAACTCCGGTGTCAATGTCGAAAATGCTCGCCCTGCTTTGTGTTGCGCATCCCAAATCATATCCCACCAACGTTCATGTGCATCCACATACAATTGGTATTCGGGCGCGCGTGGATCCGGCACTTGCGGTCCTTGTTCATACCCTACGCGCGCATGCACATGCAAACAACGTTCAGCACACAGTCGTAATATATCCTCTTCATCAAGGAGTCTTTCACACACGGTGACCCAATGACTGTAATCACAACATAATTTCAAATCTGGAAATTCTAATAACACATCTCGCGTAATCCAGGGATTGAAAAACGTACGGCTGCGATGTGTTTCATGGGCAATAGGAATGCCAACTGCTTTTTCAATTTTTAACGCTGCACGATAAAACTCACTGGCTTCGGATCGAGAAAATGCATCACGTCCGCTATGCGCATTGATTAATAATGGGTTAGCGATGGCAACGTCTTCAACTTGTTCTCGAAAAGATTGAACCTGTTCAGCAACCGTTTTTCCGTGAGTAAAAATCATGGGGATCCATTGCATAGTCAATTCTTTTATTAAAGAAATTAATTTTTCTTTGGGTTCAGCTGAATAAAGTAAACTTACCTCAATGGCTTCATAACCTTGTTCATGGAATTTTTTGAAGGCGGTCCGATATGGCTCTGTCACACCCCAAAGATGACGAACGGGTAATAATTTCAAGATGTTTCTCCTCTGGTTTCGAAATTATAGCAGCATAAAATTTTTTAGTTATGCCGTCGATGTGCCAAATTAAAAATCTGCACATGAGCCTCAGGAAGATCATGCTTTGGAAACTCCTGTTTTTTATCCAGCGCTAAAATATAAACCTGTAACTGAACTGAAATAGGCGAAACACTCTTCACATCAACCTCATAGAAATTCAGTGTTTTTTTAATTTCATGCTTAATACCATCCTGATGACAATAAGGAGTGTAAGTACCTGCCGTTACCTTTTGGTCTTTACCAATAGGACATTGCACAGTAAAAATAGCCGGTTGAGCATAAGTGGCATCCTCATAAAAATTTCCACCTCTGGTTTGAACTAAAACATAATGCCGCGCATCGTCTTCGGTAAGAAATAATTTCACCGTTCCTCGCAGAGGAAAAGAAAGCAAAAGTTCTTCTGGCTTTATATCATCATCTTCTCTTAAATAGATCTCAAAAATATCCGGTTTATTGAACGTCTCAAATGCAGTTTTCCGAATACACACCGGATTACCTACCATATAGTAGTTTGTTGGTGATGGAGACTGTGCGCATTGACCAACAGAGGATTGCACTACGGCTACTGACTCTTGCTCATCTTCCTCAACATCACTACTCGTCCCGCTGCCCTCGATTCTTAATAACTTCCCAAACTGCTCTTTATCCTTGCCTCTCCCAAATAGTCTAAACATAGCAATACACTCCCTGTCATTGCGTCTACTCTAGTATAGAAATTAGGGATTTTCTATCAGAAAAAAGATGGGCAAAAATAATTCAGCGCCGAGATATCCATCAGCTTTTCTTGCGAATTATAGAATATTAGGCATAATTCCATCATCAACAAGGCATGGAGAATACAATGCATCATCCAACAATTCACATCTGCCAACATCCGCTTTTACAGCATAACTTAGCTATCATTCGTGATAAAAATTCGAATAGAGAACAATTTAGAGCAGCGATCAACAAAGTCACGCAATATATTTTACATAACGCCACAGGTAATCTACCGCTAACAAGTAAAATAATTACAACACCACTCACTGAAACAGAAGCTCGCGTACTGGATTCCTCTGTTCCAATTATTATTAGTCCTGTCATGCGAGCAGGACTTGCCATGGCTGATGTGATGATGGACCTGATTCCTTCAGCGAGTGTTTATCATCTCGGCTTGTACCGTGACGAAAAAACTTACCAGCCCATCACCTATTACAACAAACTACATAGTAATCTTGACTATCAAAACGCGCGAATTTTTATTTTAGATCCTATGCTTGCTACAGGCGGATCTATACTTGCTGCGCTTAAAATTTTTCAACAATGTGGTGCGATAGAAAAAAATATTACGATCGCTTGCATGATTGCAGCACCCGAGGGTATTCAAGCGGTTTCCCATGCTTTTCCTAACATTACAATGTTTACGGGTGCAGTTGATCAAAAGCTAAATGAAAATGCTTATATTGTGCCAGGCCTAGGCGATGCTGGCGATCGCATTTTTGGAACATTGTAATGAAAAAACTACATCAACATTTATAAAGAGATAAATTAACATGCAAAACTATTTTGATTATTCACCTGAAGTTCGAGATGCTCTCGATGACAACAAACCTGTCCTCGCTCTCGAATCTACCGTGATCACCCACGGCTTGCCTTATCCGCAAAATCTAGAAACAGGTTTAGCATTAGAGCAAATTGCAAGAGAATACAAAGTCACACCGGCAACCATTGCCATTATGAATGGAAAAATCAAAATCGGTTTATCCACACAGGAATTAGAATTTTTGGCACAAGACAAATCGGTTGTCAAAGCCAGTAAACGTGATTTACCCGTAGTACTTAGCCAAAAAATCTCTGCGGGGACCACCGTAGCCGCTACATTATTTTGCGCCGCAGCGGCAGGCATTCGAGTATTCTCTACAGGTGGTATTGGCGGTGTGCATCGCGGTGATGCACAAGATATTTCTGCCGATCTGATCGAACTAGCAAACACACCCGTTGCTGTTGTTTGTGCCGGCGCAAAAGCTATTTTGGATTTACCACGCACGCTAGAATTTTTAGAAACTTACAGCGTACCTGTTGTGGGTTTTCGAACCGATACACTACCTGCATTTTATACGGAAAAAACAAATTATAAACTGCCTATCCGAGTAGATGATATTCCGACTTTAGTCGCTATGTTGAAAATACTATGGCAACTGCATTTTAATTCAGGCATGTTGATCGCCAACCCTATCCCGACGATTGATTCCATTCCCACCGAAATTATAGAACCTGTTATTGCCGCTGCGATTAAAGAAGCCAATGAAAAAGGCATCACGGGTAAAGATATCACGCCGTTTTTATTAAGCGAAGTCGCTTATGCAACCGAAGGCAAGAGCCAACAAGCGAATATTTCTCTCATTAAAAACAATGTTCGCGTCGGTGCAGAGCTGGCATACCATCTAGCTCATCATTAACACTATAAAGGATAAATCGTAGGGTGGACAAAGCGCAGCGTCCACCCTACGTTAGCTTAATTGTGCTATAATATAATCAATATTATCCATAAGTTAAAAACAGCCATGCCCATCCTATTAGGTGATATTTTTAATAAAATCCCCGAAGTACTACTCAAACGTACTGATGAAAATCCATTGCCAAAAACAGCCGCGCTTTCTCGTGAACATCAAGACATCATTGCGGCACTGGATGCTGAATTAAGTGATTACCTCCATGAATTACAGCTCTACCTAAAAAATCCTGGTGACCTTAACGAATTATCACAACTCTTAACGCTTACTGTTTCCGCCAATGAATACGATCATCTCGAACAAGTTGTGAAAAAATTATATGAAGCAGACTGGATTGGCAACGGGAAAAAAGCCTCTTCTTTACATCAACTTTATGTGGCATTTTTAAATAAAAAAAATTACCCAGCAGCATTACTCCACGAAAAAAGCCAAGCCGAGGCAAAAATAACAGCTTATGAGCTAAAACTAAAAGAAAGCTTTACCAACAAAGTCGCAAAAGAATATAAAAAAGAAATGGCTGAAATAGATGAATTAATTCGAGCAACAAACTCAATACAGGCACAAGAAGTTGCGGGATTTATTAACATCTTTCAACCTATACCAAATGAATTACTCTTGTTATTAGACCAACAACCTATACCAAAACTTAACGAATTGACCGAGCCACAGCAAACTATCATCAAACATACCATCAAGCTTATTGGCGCCGAATTAATTAATTTAACGAGAGCAATAGCTTCGCATTTACACTTCGAGGAAGGTGCCAACCCTGATCAGATATTAATAGCAACAGCAGAAGTACTACGTTCACAACAATTCGATTCACTCCAAACAATCGTCAATAAATTCATAAATTCTGATTGGTTTGGCATCGGAGAAGATGCTTTTTCACTTGTTAATCTGCATAATGCACTGACATTGAGAGAAGCCATTAACGAGGGGAAACAATTATCATTGCAAGATACAAAACAAGACCTTGAACAACATGGCATTGAAAAATTATCAGCCAAATTAAAAAATGCATTCTATTCAGGTATTGAAACAAACTCCGAAATCGAAAAATCAAAACAACGAATAGTGAGTATTGAGCATTTATTTCAAGCTGCCGAATTAATTAAAAAAATTACCGAACAACCTAGCATTACAAAACAAACTCCAGGATATAAGATACTGCTGCGTTTTGAAGAAAAATTACAAAAAAAGGTCGTTGATCTTGATAAAGAAGAAAAAAACAAAAATCAATCTGATAATGATTATGAGCAATACAACAAAAACAAACAAGACAAAAGATTCGTTCTTTCTGCTATGCTACGACAAATTCATTTATTCAAAACACACGCATTATCTTTTGAAGAATTACTTGCAAGCATAGAAAGCTTTCAAGCTGAGGCAAAGAAATTTGAACATACCAGCAAATTAAAATCTTTTCTCAATGAAAGATTCGAAAACTTATTCACTGTTGATACAAAACAACTACTCGATGATTTTTACAAAGAATTAAGTAAATCGGGTTTTCAAAAAAATAATTCGTAGGGTGGACAAAACGCAGCGTGTCCACCCTACTTTTCTATGCTAACATTATCCATCCTTTCTATACTCATTTGTGAAGAACAGATACTATGATCTCGACATTTTTCAAATTAAAGCAAAATAAAACCACCGTAAAAACAGAAATATTAGCGGGTTTATCCACTTTTCTAGCCATGTCATATATTATTTTCATTAACCCGTCTATCCTTGCATTAACAGGCATGGATGCGGGTGCTGTGTTTGTCACAACGTGTTTATCGGCTGCAATTGGTTCAGCCTTGATGGGATTGCTTGCAAATTATCCGATTGCATTAGCACCGGGCATGGCACTTAATGCGTATTTTGCTTATGGCGTTGTACTAGGGTCAGGCTATTCGTGGCAAGTTGCATTAGGGTCTGTCTTTATTTCTGGTTTAATTTTTTTGGCGTTAAGCATTCTCCCTATTCGTGAATACATCGTGAATAGCATTCCTAAATCATTAAAATTAGCCATTGTGGCTGGGATTGGCTTTTTTCTTTGTATTCTTGGTTTTAAAAACGCGGGGATTATTACAGGCAATAGCGCAACACTCGTCGCACTAGCTGATTTACATCAACCTACTACACTATTAGCTATTCTGGGATTCTTTCTTATCGTTGGCTTAGAATCATTAGGATTTACCAGTGCCATCATTGTCAGCATTTTAACAACTACCACACTCAGCATTTTGCTAGGGTATACCCATTTTGTGGGTATTTTTTCCTTACCACCCAGCATCATGCCAACCCTCATGCAAATGGATATTAAAGGCGCTTTAAACGTCGGTTTATTTACCATTGTGTTTGCATTCTTATTTGTAGATTTATTCGATAATACAGGTACCTTAATTGGTATTGCTTATCGTGCTGGCTTGATGGATAAAAAAGGCAAACTGCCCCGCATTAATCGCGCCCTGATTGCAGACAGTACCGCCGCGATTGTCGGTGCCGTATTAGGAACATCAACAACAACCAGTTACTTAGAAAGCGCTGTCGGTGTCAAAGTCGGTGGTCGCACCGGTTTAACTGCTGTTGTTGTAGCATGCTTGTTTTTACTCGCCATGTTTTTATCACCGTTAGCAAAAGCAATTCCTATTTATGCAACTGCACCTGCACTCGTCTATGTTGCTTGTTTAATGGCACGCGCTCTTACTGAAATAGACTGGGAAGATGCGACTGAATACGCTCCCGCTATCATTACTGCTATTATCATGCCGCTGACTTTTTCTGTTGCGGAAGGAATTTCATTTGGATTTATTTCGTATGCAGCCATCAAAGCAATCAGTGGTCGATTTAAGGATTTGAATGCAGCAGTTGTGATATTAGCAATCTTATTTGTTTTAAAATATATTTTTATTCATCACTAAATCGTAGGGTGGACAAAGCGCAGCGTGTCCACCCTACAATTCTCTAACTATATCGCCTAATAGCATCAATTGTTAACCCTAACCCTACACTACCAAACGCATCACCCTGCACGACTTCTGCCTGTGGAAATAACGCATTGATTTTTTCGCGAATGATAGGAATCTTTGTCGAACCACCTGTATAAAACAAAGCGTTAATATCAGAAACGGCAACACCTGAATCACTGACAGTTTGCTGAACTTTAGCTATTATCTCACTCACTTGATCATGAATCATTTCATTGAATGTTGTGCGTTTAATATTAGTAAAGAGTTGTTCTTCTATAAATGACAAATCCAACGCTAATATTTCTTCATCACTTAAACGCTGCTTACTCGTTTCAACGGTATTAAGAATATGATGACCTGCTCGCATTTTTAATACATGCAGCAATCGAGAAATGAGTTTTTTTTCATAGGCAGCAGTTTGAATCGAACGTAATTGTGATAACGTAGTTGCAGTATAAAGCATATTTAACGTGTGCCACGTCGTTAAATCATGATAATACATCGATGGCACTTCAATATCACAACTGGAACCACGTATTAAACTACCCATTCCTAGCAACGGCATCACCGTTTGCAAACTCATCCGTTGGTCGAAATCCGTACCAGCAATATGAATGCCATTATTTGCTAACACATCTTGCGACCTATCAATGGTATTGATGTTAGGATGCAAACGAATCACTGTAAAATCCGACGTACCGCCACCCATATCGATAATGAGTGCTAATTTTTCTGTTTTTAATGTTGACTCATACGCTAATGCAGCAGCAATCGGTTCATATTGAAATGTCACCGCCTGAAACCCCAATTCCAAGGCTATTTTTTCCAGTGTATTTTGTGCGAGCCGATCTTTCTCTTTATCATGATCATGAAAATAGACAGGCCGTCCTAAGACGGTATGTGTCAGTTCATGCCCCAAGGCTCGCTCGGCTTTATTTTTTATATGATGCATAAAACGTTTTAACACATCCGCGTAGGGAATAGACTCATTAAAAATAACTGTTTTATCTGCCATTAATGAAGAGCCTAGCACAGATTTCAATGCCATCATCAAACGTCCAGGCACACCTTCTAAATAATGATTAACCCCCTCTTGCCCAAACATCCACGTCTCGTTTTCTGTATCACAAAAAATAGCTGAACGAATCGACAGTTTAGCGCCTTCTAGCGCGACTAATTGAGGCAACTGTTGCACGGCAATCCCAATGGTTGAATTACTGGTACCAAAATCCAGTCCACAAAAATTTGGCATAATAAGGCCTCTGAAAAAAATGTAGTATACGGGCTTGCTTGGGAAGTACCGCAGAGGTACTGTTCTTTGATGGTGACACCTTTAAAAGGGCGGCTAATATAACAGAAGCAATATTGAGTTGTAAAGTAGCCCGTATGCAGCGAAGCGTAATACGGGAAAAGTACCAAACCAAACCCCGTATTACGCTTCGCTGCATACGGGCTACTTCTATTTTAACCCTGCCTCTGTACGTATAACTTCATAAATAGCACTCCAGTCTTTATTTTCCATGCCTTCCGCGATTGCTGCCGAGAAACGCCTACTGACCACATTTGCCAACTCGGGTGCCACACACGAGCTTGTGAAAGCTTTTTGAAAAATAGCGACATCCTTCGCACCACCACGCATATCAAAATTCACGTTATCAAAGTCTCTTGCCTTAATTTTATCGATATAAAGCTTAACTGCGGGGTGCGCAAAAATGACGTGTAGCATGCCTTGAATGTAACTAATATCCACATTATTTTTTTCAGAATAGACATACAATTCCGAAATCAACTCAAGTGCCGTCATTAGAATATAATTAACTGATATTTTCATGACATTCGCATTAGCCGGTTTATCACCTATTTCAAGAATATGCTCGGAAAAAGTTTCTAACAGAAATCGACAACGAGAAATACTGCCAGCAGAGCCTGCTACTAAGGTTGTTAACTTGCCCGCACGCGCAACCTTTGGCACACCTAATACATTCGCAGCAATATAATAACTACCGTGCTTGGCATGCAACAATTCAAGTTCATTCGATGTTGCTGGCTGAATAGTGGATGTACCCACATGCACTGCATTTTTTTTCATGCACGGCAAAAACTCTGTTGCAACCTTCAAAACAGCTGCATCATCTAATAAACAAGTCACCACAATATCAGCATCACTCACTGCTTCCACCAAAGAAATAGCCTCTATCGCACCTAACTTAATCAGCTCTTCCGCTTTACCTGCCGTACGGTTATAAACAACCAAAGGCAATTTTCCTTCTAAAATACGGGTAGCAAGCGCACTGCCCATTTTTCCGAGCCCCATCAGTGCAATTTTTTCCATTGGTATCCTATTGTTTTTTAAAAGAATTAATCTCACATAATAAATTAATTTACTAGTTGGATCAATATAGTGATAAATATTTGTCTATTTATCAAATACAAGCTCATGATAGAATCACACTCCTTAATCCACCATGAAAGGGTAAAACATGTTTAAGAAAATATTACTGGGGTCTTGTCTTGCATTATCGAGCCTATCCGCTTGGGCTAATCTCCCCTATTTTCCCATTCAATTTCCACGTGATGAAGCAGCACATCAAGCTGATACACCTTATCCGGTCAGCACCCTGTCCGAATGGTGGTATTACAATGGCAAACTCACCAGCACGAACGGTCGTCACTTCGGGTGCTATCTTAGCTTCAATCGTTATCAGCTTGATTTCAATGGTACTAAAATCGCTGTACCACGCTTTGAAATCCAAATAACCGATATTGATAATAAGGTTGTGTATGGCACTGCAGTAATACCTCAAGCCAGCGACACAGAATTTTCAACCAGTGAATTAAAAATAACATTTAGCAAAGATATTGCATTACAAAAAAATCAAAATACATATGAAATCAATGTCAGCGTACCTTCAAAACAAGGGCCTGAACTGCAACTCACATTGCATTTAACACCGACACGCGATGTTTTACTCGTTAATAAAAATGGCTTAGGTGATATGTGGAGCGGTACTAACTCTTATTATTATTCACAAACACATTTGAACACCACGGGTACAATGGCAATTGGCAATGAAAAATTAACGCTTGATGAAAATAATAGTTTATCGTGGATGGATCATCAATGGGGTGACTTCATCATCATTCCAGGCATCAATCAATGGACATGGTCATCCATTCAATTAGATAATGGCTTAGAAATTAATCTTGATGTCGTTTTAGATCCTACAGATCCAAAATCAAAAAAACCACTACACAGTGATGCAAGTATTGTGATGCCGGATGGTAATCATATCTACACGCATAATGTACAAATTACACCTCACCTTGATCCTAGTTATAAACATCCACTGCGATACAGTATCGAAATACCCGAAATTAATTTACAACTTGAATTAAACTCCTATGTTCCCGGTCAAGATGTGAATGGCATTTCGGAAGGTATTAGTGAAGCAACTGGTTTATTCCAAGGACAAGCCGTGAAAGGACATGCTTACGCCGAGAGCACAGTTGATAATTAATCTTAAGGTCATCCTATGTTACGAAAATTAACGCTGAGTATTTGCTTCGCATTATTCAGCAGCACCGCTTGGGCAAATTTACCTTATCTGCCCATTGAATTTCCACGTGATGAATTTGCTCATTACGAAAATACCCCCTATCCCGTCAACAATATGACAGAATGGTGGTATTACAATAGTCGCTTTACAGCAAAAAATGGTAGAAAATTTGGGTACTATCTCAACTATAGTTATATTCAACTGGATTTATACGGAAAGAAAGTTCAAATCCCTATTTTTATGATTCAAATTACCGATATCGACAACAAAAAAGTGTATGGCAAAACCATCGTACCCAATATAAATGAATCGCATTTCTCTACTACAGCACTAGACTTAGCGTTTGGTAAAGATGTGACAGTGAAAAAAATTCAAAATACCTATTTGTTGGATGGCGTCGTGAACCCAGAAAAATCAGGCGAACCCACATTGCGATTCTCCATTCAAACCACACCCACTATTAACCCATTAATGATCAATGGAACAGGCATGGTAGATATGTGGAATAATACAAATAGCTATTATTATTCTTACACGGATCTTAATACCACGGGTTACATTCAAATCAATGATGAAAAATTTGAAATTGATCCGAAACAAAGTGTAATGTGGATGGATCATCAATGGGGCGATTTCGTTCTCATTCCAGGGCAAGCAACTTGGTTTTTTTCACTTATTCAATTAGATAATGGTATGCGGCTCATTGTTAGTTTACCGTATGATTCTAAGACCAAGCAATATTATGATGGGTATGCCAGCATTGTGATGCCTGACAACACTCGCATTCATACTAAAAATCCGAAACTCAGTGTTAGACTTGAAGCGAGCCAACAGTTTCCACAACATTATGATGTTGAAATTCCAGAAATTAACTTGCGGCTTTCTTTAGACTCTTATGTCGATAATCAAAATATCAATATGATCTCTGAGGCTGCAAGTGCTGCATCAGGATTCTGGAATGGCAACCCAGTGAAAGGCTCTGCGAATGTGGAAAGCACAGTAATTTACAAATAAAACTGACCAAGGCTTGTCTTTCCCGCCTTCGCTGGAAAGACAAACTTGGGATGAACTTGATCCACACTACAATTTTTAGATAGTAAACACCACATCCACAGAAAAACTCTGTGGATTTTTTAAATATCGCTCAACACCAGCAATGTCGTGAATAGATTTCACGGCATTCAGTGCTGCTAAATCAATACTCGCGACACCACTGGATTTAGCAAGGGTAATATTTTCTAAATGGCCATCCGGATATAAAAGCAATTTTATAGTCACAGACCCATCTTGATTATTCGCAATAGCCTCATCTGGATATTGTTGTTCTACGGCAATTGCCGAATGCAATAATTGCAATAGCACGTCATTGTTTTTTTGATCAGCATGAATAACTGCTGTATTAATGGTATTGTGCTGTGGAGATTGTCTAGCTGGAATTGATGAAGTTTCTTTTACATTGATCTGACTCGACCGGTTTAAAACTAACGATACCGGCCTCACCCACAATGTGGGTGAAACATAGTTATGTTCCGCTGAAAAATACAAAACACAACTCAATAGCAACACACTATGCATCAAGAGGGACACAAAAAAACTGCGCTGCATTTTAAAGAATTTAAACATTATGCAAACTCATATTTTACATTCAACGAAAAATTTCGCCCTTCCGCAGGATAAAAAAACTGCGCGGCAAGACTAGGTTGATAAACTGTATAAATAAAATAATCTTTATTAAAAATATTATTAACCCGCAATGACGCAGTAAAATGTTCATAAGTATAATTCACGCTACCATTATACAATGTATAGCCGCCCATTTTACCGGCTATGTTCGTATTATCACTATCAGCATATTCATTGCCGGTATACAATGCTTCGCCATAGAGTTGCCAATGTTCTTTGAAAGCATAATCAATATTTGCCGAAATAATATTTTCTGCAACCAAAGGAATCCGATTTCCTGCATAAATTCCTTGTTGGAATCGCGCATTGACATAACCATAACGACCACCAATAGTCACTCTATGGGTGACTGGCAATTTTTCTGTGACAGAAAAACCCCGTCTTACAGTTCTATCAAAATTGGTATTCACGCCAAATGGATTTTGTGGTGTTTGCAAAGGATCAAATGTAATCTCATCACGTAAGTTTAATTGATATAACGAAAAATCACTCGCTAATTTTTTATATAAAAATTTAATACCCGTCTCATATGAAACACCACGTTGAGTTTTTAATCCATTCACACCCGGCGGTGCATCGGCATTTTCATCCGCTTTAGGGAAGCGATAACTTTCCGCACGCCGCAAATAGGCTTCCATCGCAGACGTTATTTTGGCAGTTATACCGACTGTTGATGCTATTGCTCGATTTAAACTATGGGTAGTTGTCAATACAGACAATTGATTATTTTGCTGCGCACCACGCAATCCTGCCTGAAAGCTCACTCGCGATGACACGGGAAAATTGGCCAAACCAAACATACTATATTCTTGTTGTGTATCCGTCGTGTTACTGAATAACGTATTTAAATGATAGTTATCACTTTGCAACTCTATCCCATTCGTCAATGTGATACCGTGAATCACACCAACGAGTTGTGGTTTAACAAAATAATCCACACGTCCCTGTGAAAATGGTGATGTTAACACCCCATTACCATGCATATCTCGACGTGAGAGATCCGTTTCAAGACGCCAATTTTCTGCATTTTTTTGCTCTTGTTGCACA